>JAHJUA010000039.1 GCA_018829425.1 Nanobdellota archaeon
CCTAATTTAGCTTTGGAAAGGTTGATATAATTGGAATATTAAAATGTCAAAAAGAGGAAAACTAATTGTTATTGAAGGTGGAGAAGGAAGTGGTAAGGGGATTCAAGCAAAATTACTTCTTGAAAGATTAAATGACTTTGGAATTCCTTCATTATATGGGCGAGAGCCAGGAGGAGTTCCTGTTGCAGAAAAAATAAGGGAGATTCTTCTTGATGAAAAATATACCCTTTTTCCAATAACAGAATTGTTTTTATTTGAGGCTGCGCGCGCAGAATATTTTGGAAATTTTGTTGTCCCTAAATTGGAAGGGGGAAATGTAATTGTCTCAGACCGTTCGGGAATTTCAATTCTTGCTTATCAAGGATATGCAGGAGGATTATCCCTCAAATTAATTGAAAGATTAAACAGGGAAGCAATGATGGGTGTAAGTCCTGATTTGACATTTATACTTGACGTTCCTGCTGAAGTTGGATTGACAAGAGAATTGTTTCCGGACAGATTTGCGAGTAAAGGAATTGATTATCATCAAGAGGTTAATGAAGGTTACAGAAAGATTGCGGAAACTCATGAAGCTGTGCTTTTGTCTTACAGGGAAGGTGAGCTCGAAAAGACACACGAAGAAATTTGGAGCAGAGTTTCTGAATTGGTTTTACCACGAAAAGATTAATTTTTGTTCTTTAGAACGCCCCAACCAGGACTCGAACCTGGATGCCCTTGCGGGCCGAGATCGTTGGTTCCTCTGTTTGAAGGAGGAGTAGTGTAAGGGGAAACTTTGGTTCCCCTCATTTCCAATCTCGTGCAATACCCTTATGCGATTGGGGCAAATTGTTAACAGAATTATAACGGCTAAAAGAAATATATAAATTTATCATTCGCAACTTTTAAAAGCCGCTCAGTTTTATCTAAATCATTAGGTCCGTTAGTCTAATGGTAGAACACCTCGTTTACACCGAGGAAGCGGAGGTCCGATTCCTCCACGGACCATTTTCAGAAAGATATCTTTTTATAATCTATTTTCTTAAAACACTAATGAGAAAAGGAGTGATAGTTTTACTTTTGCTGGGAGTGTTTTTATTTTCTCCATTAGTTCTGGCTCAAGAGCAAGCTCAGACTTATTCTGGATTAAATAGGTTTACAGATAATGTTAAACTAGCTTTTTCTGGAGGAGATAATAAAGTTAGATTAGCTTTGGAAATACGAGAAAAAGAAGTAGATTCAGCAATTAATAATATTCAAAATCAAGAGGAAGACGAAGCTATTAAAAATTTAGAAAGAGCAACAAAGAAACTTCAGACTGTGCAAGAGAAAGTTTCCTTAAATACCTCAGAAGAAATTAAAACAAGTGTTAAGGAAATTACTGATAAAATTAATACTAACAAAGCCTTGTCGGAGGTGTTTGAAGACTATCTTTTAGAAGAACAAAAAACTCAGCTTACTGCAGAACTTACTGAAAAAACTTATGAATATTGTAAAGAACTCGCAAAAGAGGATTTTGTTTTAATGTTGCAGGAAGAGGTATGTGATCCTGAAACTGCTGTTGAAGGGCTTGAAGAAAAATTAAAAGAATTAAAAAATCTTCAGGAAGAATTGTTCACTGAACTAATGTGGAACATAAGAAGTTGTATTGATGACCCCGGAACATGCAATTGTGAAGAAGTTGCCGATGTTGAAGATAAACCAAAATGTGAGAAGATGGTCGCTCTAGCTATTAAATGCGAATACAAAGAAGATGAAACTTCTTGCGATGAATTAAAAGCTATGGAACCTAAAGCAGAGGATGGTTTTGCAGAAAGTTTTGTTCCTGATTTTTTAATGGATTTATTTAAGAAAAAACAAAGCATGGTGGATTATGATATAGAAAAATCCGACGGTGTTCCTCCTGAATGTTGGAATTGGAATGAGAAACCGGAATGCAGACAATATGATCATTTAAAAGAATGGCATTATAGGGGAGAGAATAATGAAGAAAGACCAGGCAAACCGAAAGAGAAAGAACCAACAATGCAAGAATCAGTTCCAGAATGTTTTGATGACGAAGGCACTTTTTTAGAAGAAAAATGTGGTGAGATTATAATAGTTAAAAATAAGGACGGATTAATAAATTACATTGTTAAAAACAATGTTGATGGAATTATAGAAAAATTTGAAAATAAATCAGCACAACATATAATACCAGATACAATTGATGAAGGTGAATGGACAGTAAGTGATAAAGCTAGAGAAATAAAAAGAGACATGAATCAAATTACTAATCAGATTAAAGATATAACTTATGCTCCTGGAACAGGTCCTGGGGGGAGCGGAGGAAATGTTGTGGACGGAGATGGACAAAATGTTGCAAGTGATGGAGATGGAGGAGATACTGTAATAGATGGTGGAGATGATGGCAATGTAATTGACTCTGGAACAGTTGATAATGATGTAGCTGGAGTAGACTCCGGACCAGACGGAATTGTAGGAACTGTTGTTGACCCTGACGCAATAGATGATTGAATATGAATAGTTGAAAGTAAATTCTTGCCGTTATCGATATTGTTAGAAAATCGAGATAGCCCTGATTCTAAAATTTTAAAAACGCAATTCTTATATGATATTAAAGCGCTGTTGGTTTAGTGGTAGAATATCTCGTTGCCAATGAGGGGCACCAAGGTTCCCCTTACAATAACCCCTCCTTTAAGGAGCAAGGTTTCCTGACCCGTCATTCGTGGAAAGGGCAGCAAAGACGAGGTGGCCCGAGTTCGATTCTCGGACAGCGCATATCTTTATTTTGCCTCTCCGTGCTCGGAGAAGAAAAATATCTATAACTAAAATACCATTTAATATGACTAACTATTATTGTGAAGAAACCTGGCGAAGCCGGTTTCTGAGCCAATTAATTGCGAACGAAGTGAGTGTAAATTTCCTTCTATTCTGTCAAAGGTTTTGAATTCAAAACCTTTATAAGTTAAAAAAGGGTAAAATCATCATGGATGAAAATTCTCCGGAGAACAGTATTCCTGGTATGAATTTAAGCAATAATTATTCTGCGAAAAAATTAATCATTCCTGAGAATTCAGAAAAAATTCAGAGGGAAATGGAGAAGACTAAAAAGGAACTTGAGAAAGTTAAAGCGATTCTTGTCAAAAAACATCCTTGCATTCAGGCAATAGGAATTCTTCCTCCGCAATCAATAAAAGCTTTTGTTGAGGATGAAATGGGGCCTGTTGCCGAAGCTGAGCTCGCGAAAATTCAGAAAAAGATTCATCTTTACATTATAGTTCCCGAAGAGAAATTCAAGGAAATTCCGAAGATAAAAAAAGAAATTGTTGCTGAGCTTGATAAAGCAAAACAGAATGCTTGGGTTTATCTTAAGACGCCCGTCGATGTTTGGGAAGCTGGACTTGACAGTAAGTTCGATCTCTTGAGTGCGGTTGGAATGTCGTTTCCATTGTATGATAAGGGTCTTCTTTCAGCGTTGAGAGTTGCAGAAATTCACAAGAGTTTGGTTCTTCAGAAGTTTGATAAATATGTTGTTAGTTATGTTATTGCTGGAAGTCTTGTTCGCGCGGAGGGCACGAAAGAATCTGATGTTGATTCGTTTGTGATAATTAATGATACTGATGTGAAAAGAATGCCGAGGCTTGAGCTTAAGGAAAGACTTAGGGGAATGATTCAGCAATACATTGGCGAGGCGACGGCGCTTGCGGGTGTGAAGAAAAATGTTCTTAATGTTCAAATTTATCTTTTGACTGATTTCTGGGAATCTGTTAAAGATGCGCACCCTGTGATGTTTACTTTTATTCGTGATGGAGTTCCGCTTTACGACAAGGGAACTTTCCTTCCGTGGAAAGCGCTTTTGAAAATGGGGCGGTTGAAACCAAGTCCTGAAGCGATTGATATGTTCATGTCGATGGGTGATAAAACTGTTAAGAGAGCCAAGGCAACTCTTCTTGATATTCTTGTTCACGATATTTATTGGGGAGTTTTGACGCCGAGCCAGGCGCTGCTGATGCTTTACGGTCTTCCTCCTCCGACGCCAAAGCAAACTACAACTGAGATGAAAAAAATCTTCGTTGATAAAGAGAAGATGCTTGAGAAAAAGTATGTAAATATTCTTGATAATATTGTTAAGATTTACAAAGATTATGAGCATGAGAAAATAAAAGAAATAAAGGGTGCGGAGATTGATAAACTTCTTAGCGACATGGATGATTATTTAGGGAGATTGAAGGAACTTAGAAAGCAAATAGAAAAGCGAACGCAGGAAAAAACGTTAGAGCAAATTTATGACGACATTTTTGGATTGCTTCAGGCCATCGTCGGCAAAAAGCCACAGGCGGCTCTTGTTTTGGAATTCGATAAACTTGTTAAGAAAGGAAACTTTACGCAGCAGCACGCGCGAATTCTTGGAGAAGTTATAAAGGCGCGGGCAGAATTCAAGAAAGGCAAAATGAAAGCATACAAAGTTGATGAGACAAGGAAGAATGCGACAATTCTTATTAATGATTTGGTTGATTATTCGCAGAGGAGCGAGTTCCTTTCGATGGAGAAGGGAAGAATGCGGCTCAAATACAAAAAGTCAGGGAAACCTGCCGTCGCTGAAGTGCTTCATTGTAATGGAGTCAGTTTTCTTTTTGTGGAAAATGGTGTGATGAAACTTACAAACAAGATTGATAAATCAGATATGACTGAAGTTTCAAGGACAATTGAAGGTCAAGAATCTGGAAAACAGATTGAAGTTCATCCAAGAGTTTTTGATTTGATAAAGAAAGAGCTCGGCGAGTTCGAGATTGTTCTTTAGATGCCTTTTAACTTAATCCGAATAATCTAAATCTAAAAAAATAGTTTTGTTTTTGTCTGAGAAGTGTTTTAAAAGTAAAGATTAAAAATGAGAGTTTATTGTTAATAGGGTAGGTCGAATGAAAATAAAAATAAAGTATGATTCTTGGGTTCCACAACTCATGGGGTGGGATGGAATAACTTTGTATCCATTTATTTTTATGACTTTCTCAGAAAAAAAAGCCAAAAAAACTAAACTCCTCCATCATGAGTGGATTCATGTAAACCAAGTCCGAAAAGAAGGATTCTTCAAATTTTACTTCTCCTACATTTCACAGGCACTTTTCAATCTACTTAGATATGGGAATCTAAAAAAAGCTTACAGAAATATTTCTTATGAAAAAGAGGCATATTCTAAAGAGGAAAAAATTAAGTTGCCAAGAGAATTAATTTGACTAAACAAATAATCGGATAATTAGACGTCTCCAAAACTTTAAAAACCAATTTCTCAATTAGATATTATGATTAAAGCAAATCAAAGATTTTCATTCATTCGCCATAGGAGGCATGTCAAATGAAAGGAAAAGTTGTACAATTCAGGCGTGGACGGAAGACGATTCACGAGAAGCACTTTCTTATAGAAGTTCCCGGGGTTTCAAATCGTGAGGAGGCTGGGAAACTTGCGGGGAAAGAAGTTGAGTGGAAGTCGCCTGCGGGAAAAATAATTAAGGGCAAAGTTGCCGCTGCGCACGGAAACAAGGGAGTTGTGCGTGCGATATTTGAAAAAGGTCTTCCAGGGCAAGCAGTCACGACGGAGGTTGAGATAAAGTGAATCTAAAACAATTCCTTAATCAGCCAGAAGATGAGTTCCAAGAAGAATTAATTACTATGACTGAAAGAGTTGCCGAAGCTATGACTAGAATAAAATCATCTCAAAAAATATGTCCAAGAATAAACCAATGCGATTATATAGCAAATCGATTGGACACAGATGGGTGCTTTACAATAGACAGAGCAAAAGGATATGTTGCTGTTATTTGCAAAAAATATCCTTCTGCCTGCGAATTAAACAGAGATTTTCCTGAAATAAATAATGGTACTTAGGAAAGCATCAGCATACACGAAGAGAAAAGTTCTTCCTTTTACTAGAGTGAGCAAGAAGAAAGGGAAATCTTATGTGAAGACTGTTCCTCCTCAAAAAATTGTTAAGTTTTGTATGGGGCTTCAGTCACTTTACATGTCTGGAAAACTTCCTGAGAAAATTATTGTTGTTGCCGATGAGAAAGCGCAGATACGACACAATGCGCTCGAGGCTTGCAGACAGTACATAAACAAAGCGCTTGAAACAGAATTAATGGGTCAGTATTTCTTTAAGGTTTGCGTTTTCCCACATCATATTCAGCGAGAGAACAAAATGCTTACAGGAGCGGGTTCTGATAGAATGCAAACTGGAATGCAGCTTTCTTATGGGAAGCCAGTGGGAAAAGCAGCGATATTAAAACAAGGAACTCAATTGTTTCTCATCGCTGTTCCGGATGAAAAAGCTGTCCAGTTCACTCGAGGGGTTCTAAAAAGAGTTAAGCCGAAAATTCCGTTGAGACTCAAAACGATTCATGAGCATTTGACTGAACTTCCAACTAATGTGTAGTTTGTTACTTCTTATAAAAGACAACAGATAGAAAGGTTTATAAATATTAAACCTGTATGATAAATATGGAAAA
>JAHJUA010000040.1 GCA_018829425.1 Nanobdellota archaeon
GTCGTAACATAAAATTTATCTTTCATAAAACTTCTAAACGAAAAGGATATAAAAACCTAACCAATCCAAAGGTTGTCTTACAGAAGCGGCTTTGATCTAGTGGTATGATTCAACCTTCCCAAGGTTGCCGCGTGGGTTCGATTCCCGCAAGCCGCATAGGAACAAATTTATTAACGCGAATTCTTTCGTATCTTAAAGGAGGGGTTACTGTAAGGGGAACCTTGGTGCCCCTCAAAAGAGATGAAATGGACCCACGAAGAATAGAAGCTCTTAAACACAGAGCTCGACGGCTTAGCATCAAGGAAGGAATTTTCGCGACGGCCAGAGGTTCGTTCGGAGACTATTTCATTTCGCCTTTTGCGATAGCAATAAACGCGAGCAGTTCTCTCATCGCCATGTTCAGCGCAATCTCTGGACTTCTCGGACCACTAACGCAACTTTTCAGTTCACGATTAATTGGAAAATATTCTAGAAAAAGCGTGATTACAAAATCAGTATTCCTTGAATCGCTCATCTGGCTTCCTATGATTTTAGTCGCGATTCTTTTTCAAAAAGGAATCATAACTAGCATTCTTCCATTCATCCTGTTCGCAATTTTTTCAATTTATATTATTCTCGCAAACATTGGAGGTCCTGCATGGTTCTCATGGATGGGCGACCTCGTCGACAAAAACAAAAGGGGACAATGGTTCTCACAAAGGAATCTCATAACAGGCTTCGTATCAATCGTTCTCGCGATAGCAGCTTCGTTCTTCCTCGACGCTTTCAAAAGCAGAAACATAACTCTCTTCGGATTTATGATTTTGTTCTTCCTTGCCTTCCTTTCCAGAATTGAATCGTGGAGAATAATCCGGAAACAATACGAACCGAAAATAAAAATCAAGAAAGGCGACTATTTCAGCTTCTGGAGTTTCGTCAAAAAAGCGCCTCAAACAAACTTCGGAAAGTTCACAATATTCCGTTCAGTACTTTCTTTCGCCGGATCCATCTCCGCACCATTGCTTGCAGTATACCTTCTTAGAAATCTCGGCTTCGGTTACAAAACTTACATGATAGTCATAATGGCCGGAACAGTTTTCTCTCTTCTCATCCTCGAACTCTGGGGGAAAATCGCAGACAAATACGGAAACTATTTCGTTCTCAAAATAACTGCAATACCAATCGCATTTATTCCTATCCTCTGGGTTCTCTCCCCTTCGCCAATCTATCTTCTAACAGTTCCTTCAATAATCAGCGGAGTAGCCTGGGCTGGCTTCGGCCTTTCATCGGGAAACTTCATCTACGACAATGTACAGCCTAGAAAAAGAGGTCTCGCAATTTCATATTATAATATGCTCAACGGTCTCGGAACTTTCTTCGGTGCGGGCCTCGGCGCGATATTAATCAAAATAATAAAACCAGGAATGCTTGAACCAATAATTGTAATTTTCATAATAGGAACTCTCGCCAGACTTCTCGCCGTGCTCTGGGGCGTTTTCAAAATAAAAGAAACGAGAAAGATAAAAAAAGTATGCGACGGAAAAGCCTTCAACCACCTCATCCTAAAAGAAATGAAACCTACAATTCTTGAAGAATTTCACCAAATAAGGTCGATAAGAGAAAGAGTATTTGAAAAATAACGCTTCGCGCTCGCAATTTGCCGTCGCTGCCGCGACGTTTTACAAAAAGTTGTTAATCAAAAAACACAAATTAAATTTAATCAACGTGATTTTACTTATTTCTAATAAAGATTAATTCGCGCCGAAAGCGCGCAAACTTAAAGGAGAGGTTACTGTAAGGAGAAACTTGGTTCTCCTCAACGCCGAAGGCGCGCAAACTTAAATCCCGACTAAAATAGCACGCAAAGATATTTAAATAAAACCCTCCTTTTCCGATAATGTTCAGTAAGAAAAAATGCGAAAACTGCAAGGAGAAAGTGGGAAACGGTTACAACTTCTGCCCCTACTGTAGAGCACCATTAAATGGAGATAATGGCGAAGACTGGGGCATGCTAGGGAAAACTGATTTTGAAGAAGAGAGGAACGAATCTCCAGGTTTATTAGGGGGAATTAGTGAAAAAATTCTGGGAAAAATGCTCAACAGTGCTGCGAAAATGCTTGAGAAAGAAATCCAAAGGGGAATGAATGAACAAAAAAATTCTCCTTCTGCTTTTGGAACAAACATCAGGCTTATGGTAAACGGGAAAGAAGTTGACTTAAACGGAAACAGAAATCCAGTGCAAAAAAAAGAGAACCTAGAAAAATTAAATCTCCCACAAACAAGTGCAAAAAAATTCGCGGGATTGCCTAAGGCGGACCCAAAGACAAGCATACGAAGATTTTCAGATAGGGTAATTTATGAAATAAATATGCCTGGCGTGAAATCAATCGAAGACATATCCATAACACAACTTGAAAGCAGCATCGAAGTGAAAGCTCTCGGAAAGAACAAAGTTTACCAAAAAATAATTCCAATAAATTTCCCGATAAGAGATTACAACTTCTCAGAAAGAAAACTTATTCTTGAACTTGACTCGCGGGATTAATTCTTAAAAAAACGGGGCTGCTTAACCACAAATCTTATCAGGAATTATAGCATAGTTTTGATATGAAAGCCCCTAAAAAAGTTTCTGAAGAACTTGCTGAAGAAATCGGTTGGCATATTGGAGATGGAAGCATGAATTTCTACAACAACAGGGGAACATTGAGGGGATTATACCAACTGAGAGGTCATATTGAAGATGATCAACAACATTATGAAAAGAGAATTAAACCGATATTTGAAAAGTTATTTAAAATTAAAATAAGAATAAGAAAAATGCCCTCGACAAGGGTCATTGGATTCCAGATATGGAATAATGATTTAGTAAAGTTCAAAGAAAAATTTGGCTTGCCTCTTGGAAAAAAACGCAAAATTACAATACCGCAAAAATTACTAAAAACAGAAAGTCTGAAAAAGGCAGTGCTTAAAGGAATTTTTGATACTGATGGAGGGATCTATTTGGAAAAGAAAAACGGAAAATTATATCCGATTATTTATATCACAACAATCTCAAAAGAACTATCAAACCAGTTGCTGAAATGTTTTAAGGAATTAAAATTTAGAGCAACAAAATATTCTCAATTGTACAATAAAAAATTTAATCGGCAGAGAGCTTATTTTATTAGAATAAGGGGCAAAGAGATGTTCCAAAGATTCATGAAAGAAATAAACCCCAAAAATCCAAAACATCAGGAAAAATATAAGTATTTCTTAACTCACAAGACTTATAAATGAAATAAATCTTTTCAGAAACAAGAGCCTGTAGTTCAGCCTGGTAGAACGCCGCTCTGATAAGGCGGAAGTCCTCGGTTCAAATCCGAGCAGGCTCATTCTAAATTCTCCAAGAATTTTTGTCTATATGACATCTTCCGCACACTAAAGTGTGCGGTTTCCATGATGGATGTCTTGAGTTCTGATATAGTCCTGCACTATGTCTAACTGCACAAATCCGACGCTGGATGCAAACTTTCCTCGACTCCACAAATGCCCACGTGGATAA
>JAHJUA010000041.1 GCA_018829425.1 Nanobdellota archaeon
AATATTTTTAAATCCCCTTTACGTTAAATTAAAATGTTAGAAAAACTTCTCGGGCCGGGACTTAGAAAGGCAGGGGTGGGCATTCTCTCTTCTCTTATGATTTCTGCGGGCGGCTGCGGGGATGGTAAAAAAATTACAGGCGGGGAGGAGGATTTTCCTGAGACCTCTTTTGCTAAAACTCAGAACCGGGAAAGTGCTCTTAGTGTGCATGAAGGAAGTGATGACTGCCCCCATTTTGTTTTGTTTTCTTACAAAGGTCAAAGTCCTAAAGGTGAAATTTCCCAATTCGAATATCGACTTGATACCTCGGGCAGAGAAGGAACTTGGCTTCCTCTTGAAAGTCAATTCCATACAGACAATCAAGGAAACTGGGTCAATAACATCTATTTTTCAGATCTGTGCTTAGACCCAGGCAATTACACCTTGTTTGTTAGATCAGTTGATCCCGACGGACAAAAAGATCCAACGCCTGCCGAATACAAATTCAGTATCTAAACTTTCTTTTATCAATTATTTTTTCCTCTTCCTTCCATGACTCCCATTCATAACCCTGTAATAGCTTTGAGCCTCTAATCTCTGGGGTTATATTTATTGGAATAATTTACCGCTTTGCCATACAGTCAAAGTGGGATTTGTTTGAATAGAATAATTTCTTCTTTAATTAACTTCTAAAAAATATTTTCCAGCACATAAATATTTATAAGCTTTAATTTAATTAAAACATTACAATGAAAGGTTTGGCAAGAAAATTAATTGCTCCTGTTTTGATTGGAGGCGCTTCTCTTCTCCCCCTTTCTTCTCATGCGCAGAAAACTCAAGAAAAATTTGTTCCTCATACATACTGGGCTGGAGAAGCGATGCTTTATGCTGATGATGACTCAAATATCCAAGATAGATACAAGCCAATTTTGGGCGGCGGAGGCAGAATGTTTAGAGATATAAATCCAAATTTTAGATGGGAATTAGCCGCAGGTATTTATAGTGGAAAAGGAGATTTTAGAGTTGGAGATACTAACGCAAATGGTTCTTTGACAATGGTTTTCTTCGAGGGAATTACTCGATATCAACAGGAAGATGGATTTTTCTTTGGAGCAGGACCAATTCTTCTTAATGCGAGGGAAAGGGTTTCTATCCCTGGTTTTGTAGGCTCTGATTCTGGTAGCGGCCTTGGAGGAGTAGTTGGTGCGGGAATAGATTTCGGTTCAGGAAACTCTAAATTTTCCATAAGGTTTGATTACATAAGTATGTTTACAGGCCCTGAATTAAGTGGGGGCAGATTATCGATAGGTTTTAAGAATCGCTTGAAGAGTAATTAATTTTTTCTTTGTAGAATCCAACAAGAACAAGGTAGTCTCATGCAATTACTGCAAGGACTGAAATTATCCCAATGATTCGCGCGCTTCTTGTATTGCCCAAAGAACGGAAGCGCGATTTGCGCAGGGCATTCAAACTAAAAGAAAAGTTTATAACAAAAATAATAAAAACATTTTTTCATCCTTTAACATATGGAGAGGTTTCGCGTTTTTCGTTCAAACCATTACAAGATTAAGTTGCTTGAGCTTGATCGGTCAGAACAAAACAGGGTAATGAAATTTGAACAAAGCTTAAAAGAACAACCACTTTCTGGAAAGCCTCTCGGATATAAGTTCTTTAGAGAAAAGAAATTTGGCGGCAAGAGAATTCTGTTTCTTGTTTATGAAAGTTCCAAATGCGTTTTTCTCACAACAATAACAGCCAAGAAAACACAGCAACGCGAAATAGACTTAATAAAAGAGAATTTAGATGTTTATAGAGATGAGTTAAAAAACATATTAGATAATGTTTAGACCTCTTCAACCTTCCCGTTAAGAATATCTTTTATGCCCTTGGCTATGTCTGCCATCAGTTCCCTATCTATCTTTCCGTACTCTTTGAGCTTTTTGTATTCTTCAACAGGTATCTTTATCATTTGCTTTTCCATGTTTTTTGTAATATCTTAAGTACCTCAGAATTTATAAGACTTTCCATTTCCCTACTTCTTTCCCTTCTTCCTCCTATGACCAACATTAAGAATCCCGTATATTGCGAAAACTACAAGAACAGTAATTAATATTCCGTAGATTCCAGAATTCGTCGTGCTACCAAAGAATGGAAGTGCGATTTTCGCGGGACATTCAAGAACACGGGAAGAAAAACTTATAACACTAAGATTTCTTGCTAAAGAATGAGAAATATTATTTTTGAGATAATTGACAAAACAGGGAGAAAAATACATCTTTCAAAAGAGAGGTGGGGCAAGCATATTCGATTATTGCACCCGGAGATAATAAAACCTGAAGAAGTAGCAGAAGTATTGAAAAAGCCAGAGATAATAAATGAAAGTGATAGGGGTGAAAATGTTAGGTGGTATTATAAATATGACAAGCGTCGAAAAGAATACTTTAAGGTATCCGTCAAATATTTAAATGGGACTGGCTATGTAATAACAGCACATTACACAAGAAAAATAGAATAAATAAAATGGGAAAAAATATGAATATTTATTACGACACTGAATCGGACTATTTGGAAATATCATTTGGAAATCCAACAGAATGCTATTATGAAAAAATAGCTCCCGACACATATGCAAAGATTGATGAAAAAACTGGAGAAACAAAGGGCTATGCTATTTATAAC
>JAHJUA010000042.1 GCA_018829425.1 Nanobdellota archaeon
AATAGCATATTGAATCCCTTGATTCTGTCCGCTAACAACATATCCATTAATCTTCGGACTAATGACAAAGGCATACAAAACTACCACAAGAAGCACTGCAATAACTGCAATCAGAATCTTCACCAACTTATCATTCTTCTCAATCATTACAAAATTAAACAATTCCTCTTTAAAAACATTTCGCTAAAACAAAATTTAAAAATGATGTTACTATCTTAGAACATGGAAGACAAAATAACTAACGAGAAAATAAAAAAATATAAAGCGATGACGACGAGCGCACTTGAGATTGTAAAAAAATCAATTATCAAAAACAAAGAAAGCGAAGCGAAAGAAATAATTGACATGACTTCGAACTATCTCTCTGACGCGGCGCATTTTGAAAAATCTGGAGACTTTGTTAATTCTTTTGCGGCACTGAATTACGCTCACGGCTGGATTGACTCTGGCGTTCGCCTCGGAGTTTTCGACGTCGACGACGATAAGTTGTTTACAATAAAGTAATTATTTTCTGCACAAATAAGAACCTAAACCCTATTATAAGAAGTTGAAAAACATTGGGCGAATCTGTCCGTTCTGTCTGATATATGAGCTTGGACCAAAACTAAATCGCATCTTCCATTTCCAGATTCATAATCCCAGAATACTTTCCTAGATATCATCCTCCAATCTTGCGACATTATTTTTCCAGAGTTCTCGAAATTCCATTCCTCTCCAATAGAAGGAAAACCTAAACTAATTTCGTGATAACTAGTGCCAATCCTCTTAAATAGTTCTTCCAAAATATCATGATTGAATTCATCCCAAGCAAGAACAGCCATTATCAAAAGCGGTCTATAATATTTATAATAATATGTGGTTTTAATCGCATAGGTTCCAAAACTCTATTCACCCCTTTCCCATACTCCTAAGAATTTATAAAAAATTGCTCTTTTTTGAATCATGCACCGAAAATACATCGTAATGACCGGCGGGGTGCTTTCCGGATTAGGGAAAGGAGTTGCCCTCGCAAGCATAGGAAAAATTCTTTCTTCAAAATATAAAGTAGTGCCCATCAAATGCGACGGTTATCTTAATGCGGACCCCGGAACTATGAACCCAACAGAGCACGGTGAAGTCTTCGTTCTTGACGACGGAACAGAAGTTGATATGGACTTCGGTCACTATGAAAGATTTCTGAACTTAAGCTGTGAAAGCATTTGGAATCTTACAATGGGAAAAGTTTTCGATATGATTCGCGAAAAGGAAAGGCGAGGAGATTACCTCGGAAAGACTGTTCAAATGATTCCTCATGTTTCGGATTTCATAAAAAATTATTTCGTTGAAACGGGAGTGAAAACAAACGCAGACATCGTCCTTATTGAAATCGGCGGCACTGTCGGAGACTTAGAAAACGAACTCTACATCGAAGCGATAAAAAGTCTTGCGCAAGATATTGGAAAAGAAAATGTTCTTTTTATTCATTTGACTTACGTTCCGATTCCAATGGGAGTAAATGAACAGAAATCAAAACCAACTCAACAAAGCATCGCTCTTTTGAAACAAAGAGGAATAGACCCTCAAATAATAATTGCTCGCTGCTCACAAATGCTTACTGAAAATGTGAAAAAGAAAATCGCGCGCGACGCGAACTTAAACGAAGAAGAAATCATCACCGGCGTCGATGTCGATAACATATACAAAATCCCAATAATTTTTGAGAAGCAAGGAATCTCTCAACTTCTAGCAAGAAAACTAAACATTCCTGTTCAGCACAATTTGGAAAGATGGAAAGACCTCATCATGAAAAGGGAAAACGCCCAGGATGAAATCACAATCGCAATAGCAGGAAAATACACTGCTCTTGAAGATTCATACGCAAGCATAGTTGAAGCCATCCATCACTGCGAAGCGCACCTCAACGTCAAAGTAAAAATAAAATGGATTGAGACCTCCGACGAAAAACTTCAGAGCGAGATGTTAAAGAAAGTTCATGGGGTCATTGTCCCTGGAGGCTTCGGCAGCAGAGGAGCGGAGGGAAAGATATCTATGATAAAATATTGCAGAGAAAACAAAATCCCTTTCCTCGGAATTTGTTATGGACTTCAATTAGCTGTCGTAGAGTTCGCGAGAAACATTTGTGCTCTTCATGGTGCGAACACAACAGAAATAGACACCGGATGTAAGTATCCAGTAATTGATTTTGTTGAAGGTCAGGAAAAGATAGAAAAAAAGGGCGGGACAATGCGGCTCGGTGATTATCCTGCCCTGATAAAAGAAGGAAGTCTCATAGAATCTATTTACAATTCAAACAAAGTCTCGGAAAGACACCGGCACAGATATGAAGTAAATCCCGAGTTCCACAGAATTCTTCTTGAAAAGGGATTGGTTTTCTCGGGAGTATCACCCGACGGAAAACTCGTTGAATTTTTAGAACTCCCTCAAGAAGTTCATCCTTACTTTGTCGCAACGCAAGCACATCCCGAATTAAAATCAAAACTTGAAGACCCTGCCCCGATGTTTTTCGGACTCGTAAAAGCCGCAATCGAAAGAGCCAACAGCCTCGGGACATGGAACAAAGAAATAGCAAAAGATGTTTCATTCGAAATAGATTCCAACTTATCGGGTTAAATTAATAAACTACTTCTTCCTTATTGAATAATGAAAAAACAGGTGATAGTTTTAAGTCTCGGCGGCAGCCTAATCATTCCTGACGACGTTGATATAAAGTTTCTCAAAGAATTCAAAAAAGTAATTCTTAGAAATACGAAAAAATACAAATTTGTCGTAGCGTGCGGCGGCGGGAGCACTGCGCGAAAGTATATCGCCGCCTTGCGTGAAGCAGGAGCAAATGAAAAACTTCAAAGCTTCTCGGGAATTTCGGCGACGAGAATGAACGCGAGATTCATGACTTATCTTTTCGGCAGAAATCCTGAAGAAGGAATTCCTCATACAACAAAAGCAGTAGCCAATTATCTAAAAAAGGAAGATGTTGTCTTTTGCGGCGCGTTGGAATATAAACCAGATCAAACCTCTGACTCAACTGCAGCATCTCTGGCTTCCAAATTCAAAACCATTTTCATAAATCTCACGGATGTCGCTGGGCTTTATAGTAAAAACCCAAAAAAATACAAGGACGCAAAGTTTATTCAAGAGATAACCTGGAAAGAATTTGATGAAATGGCGAGCGCGAGCAAGTTTCAGCCTGGACAACATTTTGTCCTCGACCAAAGTGCTGCAAAGATAATCCTCAAGAAAAAAATTCCGACCTACATTCTCGGAAAAAATCTGAAGGAGTTTGAGAACGTTCTTCGCGGAAAGAAATTCAAAGGAACAGTTATTGAAGATTGATTCGCCTCGCTGCGCTCGGCTTTTTTCAAAATAAAAGTTTGTCGTCGCTAACACGTCGAATCGATAAATGTTAATAGAGTAAAATCACGCGAGATAAATTTATTGAGGATTTTTAATTAGCACTAACATCAATTACGTCAAAGTTGTACAAGTTTGGGGTGGTGGTCGGGGATGCGGCGACTAACACTCGAGATGAATAAGTGAGAAATCTTATAAACATCTCCGCCTTATTTCTACTATGGAACAAATTATAATTCATGGAAAAGAATTCCAAAAAGCGCGCAAGGCAATCAAGGAAAATAAAGGAAAAAGAATAATATTCTCGAGCGAAGATGACGAACTCGACAAAAAAGTTCTTGAGAAAGAAAATATAGATGTTCTTCTATTGAATCTATCGCAAAAGAAAGATCGAATGAAACAACGCGATTCTGGTTTCAATCAAGTTTTAGCGCGCATCGCAAAAAAGTCGGGGGTTTCAATAGGAATAAATCTTGATGAAATCCTTGGCTCCCATTCAAAAAAAGAGAAGTCTGATATCCTTGGCCGAATAAGGCAAAACGTAAAGCTCGCGAACAAAAGCAAACTGAAAATGGAATTCATATCTGAAAAAAACGCGAAGCCAAAAAGGCACGACCTTCGCGCGCTCGGACTCGTTCTCGGCATGCCAACTTGGATGATGAATGGTTTTTAGAAACGCTCGCTACGCTCGCACACTGATAACCTAAACAGATAAGATAATATTAATTTATTTTCTTCACTTAATAATCTTATAACGGAAAAATCTGACGAAGCCGATTAGCATTAAGCAGTAACTTAAGGGAAAGTTGAATGTCAAGAAAACCGTAGGTTGTCTTACATTTGAAGTTAATATCAATCGCGAAGCCGAAGGCGAGCGTATTCTTTAATACGAAAAACCTTTTAATCCCCAACAGACTAATATCAAAATGGAGAAAGATACAAACAAACTTCTCGAAGGTCTCAGCCCAAACGAGCGCAAAATCTTGCCTCACCTCGATGAAAAAAACATAGGCGAAATTTGCAAAAAATCAAATCTTGATAGAGTCTCAGTTACAAGGTCTCTCGAATACCTAAAAAGCAAAGGCGTTCTTGAAATTATGACTCGAAAACTGAAACTAATAAGCATCGGAGTCAACGGAGCTCTTTATCTAAAAAGGGGCCTTCCAGAAAGGCAGCTCTTGAACCTCTTGAACGAAAAAAGAATCCTCAAACTTTCCGAAGCGATAAAACAGTCCGGCCTTTCGGGAGACGAATTCAAAGCATCACTTGGAATGCTAAAGAGAAGAAATCTCATCGATTTAAAAAATGAAAAAATAATTTTCAGCGGGAACAAAGAAGAAATTTCAAAAAAGAGTCCCGAAGAATCATTCATAGATTCGCTCCCAACAGAATACGATTCCCTAACTCCTGAACAAATCGAAACTTTGAAAACTCTCGAAAGAAGAAAAGACATCATACAAATAAACGAAGAAAAAATAATAGAGATAAAGATAACCCCACTCGGTAAAAAAATAATTGATTTGGGAAAAGAATTCAAGGGATTGATAGAACAAATAACTCCAGAAATTTTAAAGAAAGAATCCTCCTGGAAAGGGAAAAAATTCCGAAGATACGACGTGACGCTTCCAGTTCCAAAGATAAATGGGGGGAGGAGACATTTTGTGAATCAGGCAATTGATTACGCGAGAGACATTTGGTCAGAAATGGGATTCAAAGAAATGACTGGGAATTATGTTATGAGTTCTTTCTGGAATTTCGATGCTTTGTTCCAACCGCAAGATCACCCTGCAAGAGATATGCACGACACCTTCTTCATAGACAAGAAATTGCAAAACTTAGATGCAGATAAAAAAACAATAGAAAATGTGAAGAAAAGTCATGAGGCTGGCGTTGTAGCAAACGGAAGTCAGAGCACTGGCTGGAAATATTCATGGGAAGAGGAAGAAGCAAAGCGATTAGTTCTTAGAACACATACAACAGGCTTATCTGCACAAACACTTTCAAAACTTAATCTAAAAGAATTACCTCAAAAGTTCTTCGCAATCGGAAAAAGTTTCAGAAATGAAACTGTGGATTGGTCGCACGGTTTCGAGTTTAACCAAACAGAAGGAATCGTCGTCGACAAAAACGCGAACTTCAGACACCTTCTAGGTTATCTTAAAGAGTTCTACGAAAAGATGGGTTATGAAAAATTGAGATTCAGACCAAGTTATTTCCCTTACACTGAACCAAGCGTCGAAATAGATTTCTGGCATCCAGGGAAAAAAGTCTGGCTTGAACTCGGCGGAGCAGGAATGTTCCGACCCGAAGTAGTCGTCCCGCTCCTTGGAGAAAACATCCCTGTTCTCGCATGGGGCCCGGGATTCGACAGAATGATTATGAACTATTACGACATAAAGGACCTTCGGGAAATGTATAAGAACGATTTAACTCAACTAAGAAAAATGAAGTTTTGGATAAAATGAAATGAAAAACGAAAATTGCATATTTTGTAAAATAGTAAATGGCGAAATTCCAGCCGTTAAAGTTTGGGAAGACGAGAATTATCTAGCAATACTGGACAAGTTTCCTAACACCGAAGGCATGACTCTCGTTCTTCCAAAGAAACATCAAGATTCATATGTCTTTGAACTTCCAGAAGAAGAATACAAAAAAATCATGGTAGCAGCAAAAAAAGTGGCTGAACTTCTCGACAAAAAATTAAAAGTGCAAAGAACAGCATTAGTCATGGAAGGCCTCGGTGTAAATCATGCCCACATAAAACTTTATCCAATTCATGGTCTCAACGAGAAATTTGAAGAAATATGGGCAAAAGACAAAGTTTACTTTGATAAATATAAAGGCTATATCTCAACGCAGCTCGGTCCCGAGAAATCAATTGAAGAACTAAACAAAGTCGCGGAGAAAATAAGAAAAATAAAAGGGAGGTTGACGGTCAAGGAACCGTAGGTGTCTTATCATGGCAGTTGTAACATTCAGCAAAAATCAGTTTGAAAAAGATTTCGGAAAAATGGACAATAGCATGGAGAATAAAATCGCCATGTTTGGAACTCCCCTGGATGAAATGAATTCCGACGAGTTAAGAATAGAAGTAAACCCAAACAGACCCGATCTTCTTTCATACCAAGGATTTCGTAGAGCTCTCAAGGCATTTATCGGAAAAGGGAAAGGTCTTAAAGAATACAAGTTGAACAAACCCGAGAAAAATTATTCTGTTACAATAGATTCCTCAGTCAAAGACGTCCGACCTTACACGGCGTGCGCAATTGTCCGCGGGCTAAAATTCAACGACGAAAAAATAAAAGAACTAATTGAAACTCAAGAAAAACTCCACCTCACACTAGGAAGAAAGAGGAAAAAAGCAGCAATAGGAATCTATCCTCTAGAAAAAATAAAACTCCCAATAACTTTCAAGGCAATGGAACCCGACAAAATAAAGTTTGTTCCACTTGAATCAGAAAAGGAACTTTCGGGGTTGGAAATTCTTCAAAAAAATCCAACTGGAAAAGAGTACGCACATCTCCTCGCAGGAAAGGCAAAATTCCCAGTGTTCCTCGACGCTGAAAACAAAGTTCTTAGTATGCCGCCAATAATAAATTCTCAAGCAACAGGCAAAGTTACGGAAGAGACAAAGGATGTTTTCGTTGAATGTTCTGGTGAAGATTTTGATATTTTAAAAAAATGTCTAAACATAATTGTGACAAGCCTCGCTGAAATGGGTGGGGAAATTTATCAGATGACTCTCAAATTCGGAACGATGAAAAAAGAAACAACTCCAAATCTCCAACCAGAAAAGTTAAAACTATCTCTCGAAAACGTAAACAAAACTCTTGGACTCGATTTGAAAGAGAAACAACTAAAAGAATTTGTTGAAAGAATGGGCCACAATTACAACTCCAAAGATTCTTCTGTTGAAGTTCCTGCTTGGAGAACAGACATACTTCACGAGATAGACATCATTGAAGACATCGCAATCGCTTATGGATATGAAAACTTTGTTCCAGAAATTCCTAAAATATCGACAGTGGGAGAAAAAGACATTGAAGAAGTTATCAAGAGAAAAATATCTGAGATTTTCTCGGGACTTGGAATAATTGAAGTTTCGAATTATCATCTTACGATAAAAAATGACCAAGTTGAAAAAATGGGTCTGCACAAAGATTCAGAAGTTTTGGAAGTCGTCGGCTCGAAAACAGAATACACTGCGCTAAGAGAAAACCTGTCTCATGTGATGTTGAAAAATCTCTCCGAAAACGTTGACTCCGAATACCCTCAACAAATTTTCGAAACAGGAAGAGTATTCTCCGAATCTTCAGGGAACATCCAAGAAAAAGAAATGCTAGCGTGCGCCATTTCCTCAGGTAACTTCACAAGAATAAAACAAGCTCTTGAATATCTTTTCAGAATGCTTGACCTTGAAAAAGAATTGAACTTTAAGGAAACAGAAGAAACGCCAGCGCACTTTATAGAAGGAAGAACTGCAGATATAATTTTCAACGAGAAAAAAATCGGCATAGCAGGAGAAGTTCATCCTCGCGTTCTCGCAAACTGGAAAATAAAAATGCCTACTGCACTTTTCGAAATTCAGCTCGGTGAGGTTTTTAAGGCGTTGAAAGGATAATTTGCCATCGCTGACGCGACGTTTCTCAAGGGATTGCTAATCACAAACTTACCAGATTAAAATTAACCCAAGTGATTTTACTTCATTATCTTAAAACAAAAATCGCTCTGCGATTTTTGTAAATCAATCGCGCCAAAGGCGCACTATCTTTTCGGGTTGGGCGGGCGGGACAAAATAATCTAACCGAAATAACCTTTGTTGTTTATCTCAATCTTTTCGTCGTCCCAACGAGAATCAATCTTACCTAGAATCTCAAGAAGGTCTATCTTTATTCTTTTCCAAAACTCACAGGAATCTTTTATGAACTGCGCTTCTTTTTCCTCGCTAAACTCAAGGTCGAGTTTTATGAATGCGACTTCACTCTTCATCATTTCTTTGTAAATATCCTCGAGTTTCTTCCTTTCCTCCACATTCAAAAGCTTCACAATTGAAAGCGTAAACATCGGCGCGTTAACAGGATTCAAAAGACTCTCAATGAATCTCATATAATTGAAAATTTTATCTCCGACATATTTACGGATTTCTCTTATCAGAATTTCAGTTTCAGGTTCCGTAGCCTTCTCAATATTAAAGTCCTCATTAAGTTCCTCAAAAGAAGGAAGCCCGTGTTTTTCCTGAACAGATTTGTACTTTTCTTTAAGCACCTCAAGCTTTGATTCTTCTTTTTCTGCCATAGTCTAAATTAAAGAAAGAGTTTTATAAATGTGTTGTATGAGGGGCACCAAGTTTCCCCCTACACTACCCTCTCCTTTAGGAACTCTCTCGAAGAAAAGAAGCCTGTGCTGAGAGTCGAACTCAGGACCTCGTCATCTTTGGACTCCTTACTCGAAACGAGCATTTGTAGGAGGTTGACGGTCAAGGAACCTAGGTTCCTTACCTTACCAATGACGCGCTCTAACCAACTGAGCTACACAGGCGTGTTTGTTTTTGTGTGGCGAAGGTAGATTAGTTTTTTCTACCATCTTGCTTAGGTTTTCTTTTACATCGTAGCTTTTCTTTTTCTAAAAGAAAAACCCGTTTCTAAAAAAGAAACCCATGAGCTACACAGGCAATGGACTAAAAATCAGAAACAGAGTATAAAAATCTTAAGGAAATAAGAAAAGAACATTCCACTTATAACTGCAATCATAATCAACCCTTCTCCCAGTTTCAGCCCCATTCTCGCAAGTTATTATTTCTTGTCCAGGACAATCTTGGTAAACATTAAAAATTCCCGTGATAAGGTAGGGTCCAGATTTCCCATATTCATTACAAGACATTTCTCCGTTTCGATTTTCTCCTTGTTGCATTTCACAAGAACATCCCAACTCCGTATTAAATGCCCCTCTTGCAAACAAATTAGCATACACATTAATTAACAAAAGAACAGCCAAAAAAACTATTAAAAATATTTTAATCCCTTTTCTCATTTTACTTCTTCTTATTCACAATAAAGAGAACGGTAAATGCTATCAAAAACGCCAGAGCCAAAAACGCAAAAATTATGGAAAGTATCCCGAACAAAGTTAAAAATAATTCAGACGTTGAAAAATTGTAAAGGGCAAAGGAAAAGATAAAGAGCACTAGGAAAAGGAAAAAATTCTTTCTTGCAATGCTAAATCTGGTATTCAGGGAAACTGATTTTCCTGCTGAAGCTCGCTTAACCGAAACTCGTTTGACAGAACTCTTTCTTTTCACCTTTTTTTTTCTTGCCATCTTCTAATATTATAAAAGCCGTCCGTGTTTTTAAAATTATGCCTCACTAGTTGGGCGCCCCTTCGGGGTCAGTCCATCCAAGATCCTCATCGGGAAGCCACTGTGAATCTATAACATATCCTACAATTTCTGTGCTTTGATTAAAAATATTTTTAACCCATCCAGAGTAAGCATCAACGAATATTGCTCGCTCATTAGAATCCCTAACATGAAGATTCCCATTGCTAATTATAAAGAGAGCAGAGATAAGAAAAAACTTGATCATTATCAATCCTAATAATTTCATTTAATCTCCGACGCTGCTATTCCCATCGTCTTTCCACCCCTGTTTAAATGCATAAGTAGAAACTTTTAAGACACTTGAACCTGCAGTGCCTATCCATGAAGCATATGTTCTAACGCTGGAAGTAAATCCATCAATTGAATCCGGGTTGGCTCCTCCGTCAGAGAATACCATAAATGTCATTAAAAGAATGAAGATGACTCCAAGAGCAATAAAGTAAAATGCCATTTTTGTCCGAATGTTATTCCATTTAAGCGCTACTAAAATAATCAGGAAAGCGACGACAGCAATTAGTATATAATTCATTTTACCTCTTTTCTAAAAAGTAGTGGTTATATAAAAATCTTTCTAAAAGAAGTATCTGAAGATTAACATTATTATGAAGAGTCCAAGCACTACTTCGATTACCTTTTCGGTTTTGCTATCAGGCACGATAAATCCGCTAACTCTCGATTTGAGCGGCCAGAAAGGCACGATGCCCACAATAGTAAGACTGTCAAAAAACAAATGAGAGGAGTATCCAATAAAAAATGGAAGTGCAAACAAAGGGAAGAAAACTGCGATTAGAATCGCAAGGAAAATGCAGACTGTGTAACTGTGCATGAAATCTTTGTAGGTGGGATTCTTCAGGGGCCTAAGAATCCTGAAATCGCGGCGCGGCGCTAAAACTACATCAAGATCTGGAATCAAACTTGCGATGAGAACTATTGGGAAAAATATCAATTTGTTATTCACGGCTGGAAGAAAATAAAGAACAATGAAAAGACCGATTATGAGATGAATCTTCTTAAACATGAAACGGGAAAGGAAATTAACAAATTTAAATCTATCCTTGGAAGATAACTTTTAAAACAGAGGATATATTCAGATATTAACAACCTTGAGTAGTAGATTAAGGGAAAGTTGATGGTCAAGAAAACCGCCGATGCCAAATCCGAATAGGATTTACTGTTCGGGTTGTCTTACCAGCCCCATAGTACAGCGGTCAAGTATGCAAGCCTCTGAAGCTTGTGACCCAGGTTCGAATCCTGGTGGGGCTATTCAACAATTATTTTTGCATCAAATGAAAAAAAGCTATTAAATAAGGCTGAATTAAAATTACTATGACTAAGTTTGAAGACAAAAAGAACATTCGGGAGATTTTGAAAAGGCATTCTCCTCAAGGAGTCAAAAAAGCCAAGAGAATTTTTTCGTTTAAATATCCAAAATTGTTTCTCTTGACATTGTCAATTATTGTCGCCTATTTTCTTTTTACTCAACCAACTATTCAGAGTTTTATTCTAAAACTAGAACAATTCAATTACATAGGAATTCTGATTGCGGGCATGTTAATCTCTTTTGGTTTTTCAGCGCCTTTCGGCATTGGATTCTTTCTGATTGCGAATCCGGACAGCATCTGGCTAGCAACACTCATCGGCGGCACTGGCGCAATGCTCGGAGACCTGTTAATATTCAAGGTGATAAAGATGTCTTTCATGGACGAATTTAAAACACTCAACAAAAAAGGAGTAATCAAAAATATAAAAGGTCTAGTGGAAAAAAATATCGGCGTGAAAATTCAGCACTATTTAACCTACATTTTTGCGGGCGTACTCATAATGGTCCCGGGTCTTCCTGATGAGATTGGCGTGACTCTACTTGCAGGATTAACAACAATAAAAACAAGAACTCTTGCAATCATCGCATTCGCTCTTCATACAACAGCAATCTTCCTAATTTTAAGTTTGGGATTAGCAATTTAAAGACAAAAAGAAATCCAACTCTTTTCTTGCTCACGATTAAATTTAAATACATCTAATCCCTCGATAATCTATGTCTGAAGAAACCGAAAAAGAAGAGGGAAAAGAGATTGGAAAAGTTTCAACATATTTCGGAAATGTTGGAGTTGCAGCTATAAAGCTTTCTGGGAAACTTAAGATCGGAGACAAGGTTCACATAAAGGGTCATACGACAGACCTTGAAGTTCCAATTGAAAGTTTACAGATAGACCGAAAAGAAGTTGAGTCCGCAAAAAAGGGCGACCACATCGGCATTAAAGTTCCGGACAAAGTCAGACCGAACGACACAGTTTTCTTGGAAGAATAAAATGAAAAAAAGTTTTAGAAAAAATTGGACACTTGGATTTCTTGGCTTCATTGGTCTATTGGGAATTCAAGGAATAACAGGAAATGACCAAACTAATTTAATTTGGTTTGTTTGGTTCGGATGGTTCCATTACTTTATTCCGAAGAAGAAATAGAACGCCCCGACCTCGAGCAACTTGTCTTAAAATATTATGCCCTTTCTTCAAGTTCCAATAAGCGACCAGTAATGAAATCTCTCAACCCTTGGTCAAAAATAGAGGAATGGGTAAATCGATTGCTTCCACCTAATCCTGCATCAATCCCTTCTCTTTTTGTTGGATTAATTTCATATCCGTTTTCTACTTTTCTCGCGTACCAACCAAGTATAAATCGTCCACCATCCTCCGAAACTTCATTACATACCGCCTCCCCCTCATAAACTCTCAAACCAACCGTATTAATGGTTAATGAAGTTACAAGTGAAGAATCAGAAATTTCAATAGGGGGTTCATAATCTCTTCTCATAAATCTATCAATAAAATTTTATTTTTAAAGATTATTGTGATGAAGTCCATCCAAACCCTACAAAAAGTATAAACGCCCCGACAGAGTGTATTTCAGAAGCACTACACTCCTCACACAGTTAAATGTTCTGGATATATTTAATTATTAGTTTAAAGAGGGTGAAATTTATATATTTTTGTTAAGTATTAATCCATTCATTAAATTTCTCTGCAAATTTATGGAGCTCTTCTTTATTTTTATTTAATCCTTTATGCTTTTTTGCCTCTTCTTTTGTTTTATAGAATTTTATTTTTCCTTTAGTAACCATTTCAGTATCTTCTTTTCCATTCCAATAGCTTGTCACAGGAAATCCTTTTTCCTTAAGTTCTCTATTCCAAGTTAAATCTATTTTAATCCATTTATTATTTAACTTAAATTCTAGTAATTGATGGGTCATTTTAGTCCCAGACTTAAGGACTTTCAATATACTTTTCGGAATTGGAAGATCTTTCCAATCAAATACAGCATAAATTTTTCTGGTTTTGAAACCTTCTTCTTCCAGTAATTGTTTCAATAATTCTGTTTTGTGTCTGCAATCTCCTTCCTCTAATTCTTTATTCACTTCTTCAATCTTAAATGGTTTAATTTTATAAGGAAGATTGTACATAATTCCAACTTTCCTCCGAATAATGTAACTCTTATTTGTATGTTTTAAACAATTCATTTTTTTGATAATTAAGTCTCCTTTTTCTTCTTCTAGTATGTTAACTGAAGTATTTCCATTTGAGAGGTAGTTCCTTTGAACCAATCTTCCTCCTTTTTTTCTGTCTCCTGTGGAAATTGCAAGAAAAGTCATAATAACTCCTCCGTGAGCAACAGCTAAAATATTCTTCTCTTTCTTCTGAATCTCCTTATAGAAATTTTGAACTCTTGAAATGAATTCTTCTTTATTTTCAGTTTCATCATGCATTTCTTTTATCCTATCGTCAAAAATAATTTTTTTATTGTGGAATTTGTTGATTATTTCTGCTGTCTGCTTAGCTCTTTTTAGAGGGCTAGAATAAATCAAATCAAATTCTTCATTTTTTAATCTTTCAGCAACTTTTTTTGCTTGAGTTTTTCCAGAATTACTTAAAGGAGTGTCCCTCCATTCATCTTCTTTCCCTTGATGTTTTTGTTTTTTATTTGCTAAAGATTGGCCATGTCTAACTAAGAACAATTTCATATTCTAACAAAGTAATGAAGATTTATATAATTAATCAAAGAATCTGCTAATGAGGAATAAACAAACTCCTCTTTCCATATTAATAGTATTGAGAACCTAACATAATTTTTGGAGAATCATATTTTGCTTCTATGTTTCGTTTATGTATTAAAATCTTCTCTGCCCTGTCTTTATTTTCATTGTAGAATATTAAAATGTGTGAATACACTTCATATATAAATTTTGTATCAATGTAGCACCAAAAATCCGAAACGCCCCGACCGGGATTCGAACCCGGGTCACAGCCGTTCTCCAGTCCGCGAACGAACCAGTATCCGCCTTAGAGAAGGCACGAGATATCATCTCATCGACTAATCTCAAGATATTGAGAGGGCTGCATTCTTGGCCTCTGAACTATCGGGGCTTG
>JAHJUA010000043.1 GCA_018829425.1 Nanobdellota archaeon
CTTGCTTCGCTCAAAAACTCTCGCAGAATAGTCTGCCAATGTTCTTCCGAATATCTGTGCATGAACTCCTAAGAGCGCTTCGAGTCCGCCGCTCGCGACCCATCCTTCCGAAGTTGTTTCAAATCCAATGAATCCAGGAACAAAACCGTAAGGTCCCGCAACATTATATATTGGGAACTTTATCGTCGGTCCGGCAAAAGCTTTGAAATCAAGATTCTTCTTTTTTATCTGCGGCGAATCAAAATTAAGATTATTTGATAAATTAGCAACAGGCGACCACGAACCATTTTCATACTTTAATCCTGCGGTGAAACTTACCTCTTGAGAAATTCCTGTTTCAATTTCATCTACGTTTCCACTTATTCCGACATCGAGCCCAATCTTTGGATGGACTGTTACAGGAACTGCGATAGGTCCGACAGGAATATAACCAATCACAAAAGGTTTCAAAGGTATCAAATCTTCTAGGCTTAGTTTTTCATCAAGGCTCTCCAATCCCAAAGATGATTTCAAACTAAGCTCATATCTTCCCGTCGCGGTTAAAGTGAAAAGCAGCCTCTGAATTTTTACATCTTTAATATCTGCTTCAAGATCGTAACCTAGGTTCATTCCTACACTTCCGTTCGCAACCACTTCTCCTAAGTTTCCTTCATAAAGGGCTACTTCTTCAAGATTTAATCCAATATCAAAAAGAGATGTTTGGAAAAATGAAACTCCTTTTCTCGCCGCGTTTTTATTTACGCCATCAGGAGTAATTTTTCCACTAAATTTAAAATTTCCACGCTTCACAGCCTCTTCAAGAGTCGCTTGTTCGGTGTAAACAACATTTCCCGAGATAGATTCAACTTTTCTTAAGATTCCTTCCGGAGTTTCTTCAGTTATTCCAGAGGAGATTATGTCTCCTTGGGAAAATTGCGGCGAACCGGAAAATGTTATCCTATCTTCATCAACAACCATTATCCTTTCTGGAGATTCGTTAGTCACAACATAAGTATTTGAAATATTCTTCACAACTAAATTGTAATTTTGATCCGCAGATGCTTTACCGTCGGAAACTCTTGCTTTCACAGAAAGTGTTGAATCCCCTTGCACTTCCGGTGCTATCCCTGTCATTTCACCCGTTCTCGAGTTTATTGACAACCAATCTGGTTTTTCTAAGAAAATAAAAGTCAATTGGTCTCCATCAGCGTCGCTAGCTTTTACTTGATCCTGATAATTAAACCTTTCTCTAACCTCACTAATCGGCGACGAGGTAATTCTCGGAGAGGTGTTTTCCTCAATACGAGGTTTAGTTGGACCATCTCCTCCACATGAAAGAGAGAAAAGAGACAGACCTGTAATAAATGCATTCCTCAGATACTTTTTACCTTTTTGGAGAAGTTTGTTTTCTAGGCTCATAATCTCGGTTAAATAATATAGTTTTTAATTCTTTCTTATTTTTCTAAGAAATATAGAATTATCTTCTAAAAGGAATCTGAATTGGAGGGAGAGCCATCTTCTTTATTATGAACTTGGAACCCACAACTTCCGAAACAACTGCTGAGAGAGATAGTTTTCCGAAAACCACTCTGAATATTCCCTCGCTGACCGGGATTTTTGTTGCGCTTGAAAATTTTTGAATAATTGAATCTATCTCTTCTTCCTCGAGAGTTATCCCTGTTTGTTTTCTACCCATCGCCCCCGTCACAATTATTTTTTCGTCTAGTCCATTACACTCTATTGTTTTTACAAGCGAGTCCTTGAGGAGGACGTCTATTTTTCCCAACCGCAATTCTTCTTGATCCATGCTTGGGAAGGGTCTTATGTCTTTGACTGTCCACGGAAGATTTGGTTCAGGGATAATTAGTGAGGGCAGAGGTTGTCTAACTGGGCGCTTGATGCTTTTGTTCCGTTGCGCTTGAACAGAATAATCAAATTCAGGAAGAGAGTCCAACTTTTTCATATTTGCAATTCTTTCGGATTCTTTTTGGATACTTTCCTTGACGAGTTTCTTTATGTTTTCTTTTGCTCTTTTAACTTCGAGATTTAACATCTCTGTTTCTGGATCTTCAGAAATAACTTTTCTCACTTCTTTGCCAATCAGAACTTTTTGATATGTTTCTGTGCTTCTTATGATTTCCTTTGTGAATTCAAGGAGAAAGAATTTTTTGAATCCTAAAGGCTTTTGCTTTAACATTATTCTATCTCTCTTGTTTTTGGTGCTGAGGTCTGAGGACTAATTTGGACTGTTGGTTTTTGAGATGGATTGGCTGGTGTAAGATGTTTTGGTTTCATGCCTGTAGGCGCATTTCTTAATTCCATTTCTTCAGGAGATTCAAATTTTTTTGGCATGAACATTGGTTTCATTCCTTTAGTATTTTCTTCCCTAGAACCAAGTCCCTTTTCATAACCTTCCTTGTCAGAATTCATTTCGTGGATGAGCAATAGACCCTTCCCAATCAATCCTGCTTGTTGAGAAACATTATCAAGTTTCTCAAGAATCTTTTTTGTATCCTTGTTCTCCGAGTTTGATTCGATATCTTTTCTTGCGAGTGACCTTGCCGAAATCTCGAAGAGTTCAAGTAGTTTTGATATTTGCATAGAAAGCTTGTCAAATCTGTCTGAAAGATTCACCATAACTCTCTGAAGCGCTATAAAGTTGGCTGTGAGTGCCTTGTTCGTTTCCGAATGTCTCTCGGCAGAAATCATCTTTTTTACTTTTTCAGTTTTCTTCTTCACGCTTCTTGAAACTGATTTTGTTCCTGAAGATTTTCTCACCTTTTTTTTAACGACTCTTGCCATAATCTACAGAGTGTTTCTTAATTTATAAATATTTAGAATTCCTTTGATGATTATTTAAAAAATTTACATAAGTTCAAATTTTATTCTTGCAATACACAATCAGCTTCTACTTCGACTAACCATTCTGGATCTATAAATCCTGAAGCTCCAATGAATCCACAGGCAGGCTGTATGTCAGAAAAAACTTCACCATGTGCCTTAGCAGCCTCTTTCCATTTTTTCATATCTTTTAAATACAACCTGGTCCTAATAACATCATTCATTTTTCCTCCTGCCTTCTCGATTACATCTTTGATTATTTCTAAACACCTTTTTGTTTGGCCATACAGGTCTCCATGACTATGAACTGCACCATTCTCTGAAATTGGAGCTGTAGCTGTTACTGCAATGATATTGTTAATTCTTACTGCTCTTGAAATCCTATTTCTTTTTCTAACGGTTGATTGTAAGTTATATTTTTCCGCGTCATGTTAGTAGATTCCATTCTTACTTTAAAGATTTTTCTCTAATCAGAAGATATCGAGCACTTCTTCATTTTCATTTTCACTTCTAGCGTTGCTGTCTGCACCTTTTATTTCAGGAAGTTCTTCTTTAGGTTCTTCATGAGGAATTGTGAATTTTTCTTCTGGTTGCTCTTCTATATATTCTGTTTCCACTTCTTTGGGTTCTTCAATTTTTTCTTCAGATGGTTCAGGTTCTTTTTCTTTTGGGATTTCACCCTCATTCTTTTCTTCAATATTCTCTACTGTTGGTTCATGTTCTTCTGCTTTTGGAATTTCATCTTCGTTTTTTTCTTCAACATTCTCCACTACTGGTTCAGATTCTTTTTCTGTTTCTTGAGGTTGTTCTGATTCTCCCTTTGTTTCTTGGATTTCTTCCTCTGCTTTCTCTTCAACCTTTTCTTCTACAGGTTCAGGTTTCTTTTCTGTTTCTAGAATCTTATTTTCATTTTTTTCCTCGGGAGGTTCAAGGGTGTTTTCTCTAACAGGTTCTTCTTTTTCTAACTCAAGAATATATTCTGATATCTCTTTTGCAACGTCTGCGTTCACGCTTATCGAATCTATACCACATTCAACGAGGAATTTGACCATTGGTTTTTTGCTTCCTGATTGGCCGCAGATACTTGTTTCAACTTTTTTTTCTTTGCAGACTTCTATTACTTTTTTTATTTGACTTAGAATTGCCGGATGCATCTCATCATATATTTCTTGGACTTGTCTGTTTCCTCTGTCTATTGCGAGAGTATATTGCGTCAAGTCGTTTGTTCCGAAAGATATGAAATCAATTCCTTCGTCGCAGAGTTGTTCTATTATCTGGACTGACGCAGGAGTTTCAACCATTACGCCGACCTTTGCCTTTTCAAATCCGATTTCTTTCAGAACAGATTTTAGTTCCTGAACTTCTTGAACAGATATAATCTGTGGAGTGAGTATTCCTATTGTTACGCCTTTTTCGGAAACCCGTTTCATTGCGTTGAGTTCTGCCTTCAAAATTTCTGGATGCTTCAAGCTGTATCTTATTCCGTGCATGCCAAGCATCGGATTTGCTTCAGGTATTTTTGGAGCGCCCTCAAGATTTCCGAATTCGTCGCTTCTTATGTCTGAAGTTCTCACCCAGATTTCCTTAAAGTGTTCTCCTATTTCAGAGATTCCCTTAAAGATTAATTCCTCATATTCGCTTATGATATTTTTTTCAAGAAAGTACATTGGATGTTTTCCCGACTCTGCTATTATTCCTTCAACTCTTGCGAGACCAACGCTCTTTAGGTTGCTCTTTGCGGCTCTTGTTGCGAAACTGGGAAGGTCGAGTATAACTTTAAGTTTTGTTTTTGTTTGCACTTCAACAGGTTTCACTTCTTTCTGAACTGTTTCGGAAACCTTTCCCTTGTATATTTTTCCCGTGAATCCGTTAACAGTAACTATCTCTCCGTCTTTTAATTTAATAGTTGCCTCTTCAGTTCCAACGACGGCAGGTATGCCCATTTCACGTGAGACAATTGATGCGTGTGCAGTCATGCCGCCCTCGTCGGTGATTATTGCTGCAGATTTTTGCATAGAGACTACCATGTCTGGGTTTGTCATTCCTGTGACAAGAACATCACCCTCCTTTATTTTTGCCAAATCTTTTAGGTCTTTTATGATTCTTACTTTCCCTGATGCGATTCCTGGCGAGGCTGCAAGTCCCTTCAATATAATCTCTCCCTTGAGCTCTTCCATTTTAAAAACTCCTTCTTTATCTAATTCTTTTCCGAGAGTTGTGATTGGTCTTGTTTGCACGATGAAGATTTCGTCGTTTTCAATTGCGAACTCAATGTCCTGCGGTTTTTGATAATGCTCTTCAAGTTTAATCGCAAATTCCGCGAGTTTTTTTATTTCATGTTCTTTTAGAACTTGCCTTTCAGAAATTTCATCTGTTAATTTCACGGTTTCTTGATTTCCGCCAGAGTCTCTGGTTATTGCTATCTTCTTCTTCTTGATTTCTTTGCTTTGAATTTCTAGATCCCCTTTTTCTCCGGGTCTTTTAACAATATACCTATCAGGTGTAATCTGTCCCGAGACAATTCCTTCGCCAAGACCCCAAACGGCTTCTATGATTATGTTGTCTTCTCCCGTGGATGGATTTTTTGAAAATATAACTCCTGATTTGTTAGAGTCCACCATTTTTTGAACAACGACTGCGAGGCTTACTTTAACGTCCTTGAAGCCTTTTTTGTTTCTGTAATATGTTGCTCTGGAGGTGAACAGCGACGCGAAACATCTTCTTATTTTCTTTAGAAGTTCGGTTTGTCCTTTTACGTTGAGGAAACTTTCTTGCTGTCCTGCAAAACTTGCTTCTGCGAGGTCTTCGGCGGTGGCGGAACTTCGAACAGCGACGAATGGTTCAGAGGATGATTTTTTTATCAACTCGTTAACGGGAATTGTTTTTTCTATTTCTTCGTCTGCTCCGAGATTTTCGTATGCTTCAAGAATTTCTTCCTTAAGATCTTCTTCAAACTCTGAATCAATTATGATTTTCCTGATTTCTTCAGTTGCTTTGTTTAGGCTTTCAGTATCTTCATATGCTATTCTTCCGAGAATTTCTTTTATTTTATCTTTGAGACCTGCTTTTTCAAGAAAATAATCGTAGGCTTGTGCAGTAACAACGAATCCTGGGGGCACGGGAATTTTGAGATTGTAAATTTCAGCGAGGTTGGATCCCTTTCCTCCGGCGATGTTTCCTGAACTTTTATTCAGTTCTGAAAACCATTTTATAAAACCGCCAGATTCCTCTTTTGTCATATCTTGAATTGTTTTGAAAAGTTAATAAATGTTTTGCATCTTTTATTCTCAAAATTTATAAAGTGTTAAAATAAGTTTCTCTTATGAGAAAAGTTCCGAGATGGCTTACAGATATGATTTGGCCTTTAACTCTTAATTTTGGACAGGACCATCCATTGTCGTATATTCCTGAAGATGTGATAATTGAAGATGGCATTCTTTACAATTGCAGTTACGGAAAATTTGTATGTGATTTGGGAGAAATTGTTCATGGAGTGGGTGATGTTAGGATTGAAACAGGGGTTGATATTGAGACTGTTTGGATGACTGTTTATGAAGGTAGGCGTTGGTCTTCTCCTGCTAGAGAGGTTTTTTATTATCGTAATGCAGATGAGATGCCTTTGGAGTTGAGAATTGAAAGAGGTACTTGGGAATCGATTATTCAGAGCGAATATGGTTTAAAGTTCCCCTTTGGAATTGCGAAGTTTCCACATCATCAGTTAACTTTTCCTCTTACAATTTGAACAATTTTATAAAGTGCTTCTCCTTTAATTTTTCATGGGTTTTCTAAAAGGTGGAGCGTTTGTTTTTACATGTGTTCTTTTGTTTATTTCTCTTCTGACGCTTAATTCTTTTCTTACGATGAAAATTTCGCTGGGTCATGACAATGTTCAGGAAGAATTTTCTCCAGTTGTCATTGATTTGGCTAACGAAGTTCCAGATGCGATTGAGAGATTCAGTAAGTTTGACGTTTCTGGTTTTGATGTTGCTGCAGTTATTGATAATAATTTTGGAAATATGGAATCTCATTGTGCGAACTATAGTGATTATGTTTTTATTTTTGAAGAGCAGACTATTGTGATTCCTTGTTCTTATCTTGCTGAAGGCAAAGGGGCGGTTGTGAACAAGACTGCGGGCGATTTTGTCGAGGGGATTTATTATGATGACTATGATTGCAACTTTTGGAATTGCATTTCAAAAGAGAAACTTCCTTTTTTCCTTGTTTCTCAAAAGGCGCGAGACTATTGGGGTGGAAAGTTTTATTTTTCTCTCATAGCGTCTTTGATTCTTGTAGGGCTTCTTTTCTTCCTAACTGAGAACAAAGCAAATTGGCCAATTTTTACTGGGGGGTTGATTGTCTTTTCAGCAATATCTTTCTCAAAGATTAATGAAATAATGTTTAACATTTTCTCGTCGGGAAGCCTGAAATTCTTCTCTTTATTCCTTAATATTCTCTTCAGCAAATCAGGAACTGTTTTCTGGATCTTTTCAGTCATCGGTTTTCTTATTGCTGGTCTCGGGGTTTCTTGGAGAATTGGTTTCTTAGATTCTCAAAAGAAAAAGTTTTCCAAAAAAGAAGTTCGCCAGATTGTTCAAGAAGAAGTTAAAAAAAAGAAATAATATTAACTCACCAATTCCAAGCTTCTTCAAGACTTCCCACGACTCTTCCTTGAAGATTTATTATTTCTCCAGGTCCCAGAACTTCTGTTATTTGTCTGACAACAAGCGGGGGGGTGTCTGACTTCTTGTAAAGCGCACCGATTCGCAGAACAGTGCTTTTTTCTGGGGACACTCTGTCTGCCACAGATATGGAAGTCAAAGTATCAGAAACAAATCTTATTAATCCCCTCCCATTGAGCCAGGAATACGAACGCCCTCCTCATATAACAAAGCCTCAACTAATCCTCCTTTAACTTTGTATTCTTCCTTATCAGGGTATTTTCTCTCCCACTTCTGCAATCTATACA
>JAHJUA010000044.1 GCA_018829425.1 Nanobdellota archaeon
GTAAGTATAAAGCATAGACGATAAACGAAAAGCTTATAAAGTTAATACATATTGGATATGTATGAAGAAAATACCAATAAAACCGCAGAAAGAGCTTAAAATTAAGAATATTGCCGGATTTTTCAAAAAGATTGTTAATTCTTACGGAACTGGTGCAAAGATAGACTGTCCAAAACAATATCTTGGAAAAGAGGTTTATGTGGTTGTATTAGAAGATGAAAAAGATTGATATTTTTGAAGAACTTAAACGTGAAAGAATTGATAAAGAATTTTATATAAACAAGTGTGGTGTGCTTGAGAAACAATTGTTGGAAGTTGTTAACGAACTCAAAAAGACTCAAGCATTGCTGAGACAATTCTTGAATGAAAATACTCCCTCTTCAAAATTGCCTTTCAAATATCCTTCTAAAGAACAATCTGAAAAAGAGCCAAGACCTCGTGGAAAACCTAAGGGTTCTAACGGGGGAAACAAAGAAGCTCCTGAAGAGGTAGACAGAAAAATTAGTGCGAAACTCGAGGGAAACTGTTCAAGATGTGGAAAAATTATTCATAGAAAAAATATTGATACAAGATTAAGATATGTGTATGATGCAATAATTAAAGCAATGATTATTGAGGTTGAAGAGGAATTTTATCATTGCGATTGCGGAGAGTTTTGTGTTGGGAGGCATCCAGACATTCCCCAACGAGGGATGATTGGGTACAATTTGCAAACGTTATTTACAGAATTAAAGTTTAATTTCTCTGGTTCTTATGCAAACATCTCTGAATTTTTTGACAATGCTACCAACGGCAAAATCAAATTTAGCCCGAAGGCAATAAACGATTGCATAGTAAACATCGCTAATAAACTTGAGCACTCATATGATAAAATCGAAAGTGAACTTAAAAATGAAGATTATGCTTACAGCGATGAGACCTCTTGGCCTGTAAATGGTGAGAGATGGTATTTGTGGTTGTTTGTCACAACAAATTTTGTATTTTTAAAAATACAAAATTCAAGGGCAAGAAGAGTACTAACAGATATTTTTGGAGAAAATTATCACGGAGGAATTATCAGTGATTGCTTTAAAGTTTATGATGATTTTGCCAAATGGTATCAAAAATGCTGGGTTCACCTAATGAGAAAAGCAGAATTTGAAGCAGAAAAATATCCCAAGAAAAATATTGTAAAATTGCATGAACAGCTTATCGGCTTGCATAAGGAAATGAAGGATTTTCTAAAAGAAAATCCTTCTAAAGATATTAGACTAAAAAAGAAAAAAGAATTTGAAGAAAAGCTAAATGAAATAATAAATTATAAGCATTGGTGCAAGGAAGCCAGAAGCATTGTTGATAACTGGCTTGTAGAATATCGAGGGCATTGGCTTACTGCAATAGAAATTGAAGGAATAAGTTTGGATAATAATCTCTGCGAGAGAAAAATTAGAGGATGTATCGGATGGAGAAAAATGCTTGGGGGACATAGAACTCGCGAAGGAGCAAAACAATATGCAATTATTCAGACACACAGACAGACATGGAAGCATCAAGAAAAATATCCATATAACGAGTTGTTAAACGTTATAAAGAATTAGTTATCGAGGAGCTTTATAGTTTCATTTTTTGTTGTAAAAAAATGGTGTTACTCTTAAATTGTAATATCAATGAAAAAGATTTATAAATATGGTTTTTCTATAATTCCTAATAAAAGATGGTAGATAAAAGAGCACTCGTTAAAAATTTCAAGATAATTCTTGGTGTTGCATTCTTTTTTGCACTTGGTTTCTACCTTGTGAGTGTTTTTGCTGCAACAACCATAATAGGTGTTGAAAAGCCTGTGGATTATGCAAATTTTTCAACAACAATTCCTTTCATAAATGTTACAACTTCGGACATTTCAAATTGTACTTATTCAATAATAAATGATACTGTCCAAATTGGTCCAACATTATTGGGTAATGGTGCAATTTCTCATGAAGTGGCAGATGTGAACATTTCTTCATTGGTAGACGGACAATACAACATATCTGTTTTTTGTATGAACTCTTCTAATGCTACGGATAATGATACTCTTGCTACAAAAGTTTTCAATAAAGATGCTACTGCTCCAGTCATAACTGCTCCTGCTAATGCTACACTTGAATACAAATCAGCTTCATTAGATGTTATCTTCAGTGCTTCAGATAGTTCATCATTAGACGCCTGGACTGTAAGTGATACTGCTAATTTTTCAATAAATTCCACAGGAGGATTAACAAATGCTACAGTCCTTGGAGTTGGAATTTATGTTTTTAACATAGGAGTAAATGATACTTCTGGAAATTCTGATTCAGTAATTTATCAAGTAAATGTTTCTGATACAA
>JAHJUA010000045.1 GCA_018829425.1 Nanobdellota archaeon
CTTCAGAAATATATGGGTGGGAAGAAGATTATTAAGAAAGTTTAAATATCATTTCTTGGTTGCGATAATTATGGAAGATGAAATTGAAATAAGAAAATTGGAAAAAGTCGCAATTAATCTTTGCACCCCTGTGCTTTATGCTTTAACTCCTTGGACTACTTGGAAAGGAATTGTTCGAGATAAAGAATTGGCTTATAAAAGATTAATTCGGCATGTTGAAAAGAAGGAAAGAATACATCCATTGGTGTGCTCACTTTATCATATTACTCCTTGCGGGAATCTTATGATTGGGGCTGCGTATGCGCGTAAATATTTTAGGGGAAAGGATGCGGCGCAGAGCGCCGATTAATAGTTAAGATAACGAGTAAAATCATGCGGGTTTATGTTATTTATTTTTCTTCCGAGCGCTAATCTAACGATGATTTCCGCGAATGGGAAGTTCGTGTCGTGTGAGCCGAAATATATTTAAACTATAACAATTATAATTATCATAAGAGTTATAAAATGGAAAACACAACTATCTCAATAAGCAAAGATTTGAAAGAGAGAATATCTACATTTGGAAGTAAAGGCGAATCCTATTCGGATATAATTGAAAGGATTTATAACGCTGCTGTTAAGACTCAAATTAGGGAATTGTTAATGAATGAGAAGAATACTATTTCTATACGGGAGGCTAGGAGAAGGGCAAATAAAAAATGGCCAAGGTTGAAATAGTTGAATCCTTATTTGATGCTATAGAAAAAAAATTTAAAGATGAAGTTCATGAGATTATAGATTTATTGGAGACGCTTGAGGAAAATCCTAAAAAGGGCAAGGCTATTGGGCAAGTTGGAGGGATTGTTATCAAGGAACTTAAATATAAAAAATTCAGATTCTATTTTATTACAGATGGTTATAAAGTAAAATTTCTCGACATAAAGGATTTGCATAATCTGCTAATAAAGTTCGTTAGAATGTCTGATAAAAAATCTCAGCAGAAAACTATTGATGAGATAAAATATGTTTTGGAAAAGTTTGGCGATGAGGGATTTGATTAAATAATTTCTCCTTACACTAGCGCATTCGCCGACATAGTCGCCCACACTAACCTCTCCTTCTAAACTAACTGCTCACTGCGTTCGCAGATTGATGATTAATAATAACTTAAACAGCTAAAATTATATTATCTGTGTTTTTTATTTAACAATAATTCTTCTGAGCGTAGCGAGGTAAATTTCATCACAATTAATTTTAAATAGGATAATTCCTAGTTGTTAATATGGAATATGATAGATTTGAGCCGCATCCAGAAGTTTTGGGGCCTGATGTGAGGGAAGAATTGGAAGATAGGCTAAAATTTCCCTTTAGAGCGAAATATCTTGTGCCCTTTACTGGTGTCTTTAGTATTTTCAATGATCTTGAATTAGTTGTGGATTCTGGAGGTAAGGGATTCATTCCAAAAACAATGGAGTATCTGATGTGTCAAACTGGGTCTTGTCTTGCTACAGGAGTTTTACTCGCCGAAGGGGCTCGTTATCTTGGATTTCCCATTTAACAGCGAAACTTTAAATAATTCTTTCTTCTAATTTTTTAATGGCTGATTTTCTAGCAATCGTTCTTGCTCTCGTTTTTCTTGTTGGAATAATAATTGCGTATTGGGTTGGTTACAAGTTTGGCGCGTTTAGGAAAAATAGGCAGTGGGAGTTTGATTTACCGAGTCATCGAAAAGATGCGATAATGAAATCGCGCGCCGTTCTTACGGGACATTTTTCTGAGCAGCTCGCGCCGTTCTTACCTGATTTTAATTACTCGCCGACGGAATGCAGATTTATTGGGAAGCCGATTGATTTTATTGTGTTCAAGGGCGCGGACGGGAAAGATATTAATGAAGTTGTTTTTGTCGAGGTTAAGTCTGGAAAATCGAAGTTGTCGCCGCAGGAAAAGAAATTGAAGGATACGATTCAGAATGGGAGAGTTAGGTGGGAAGAGTATCGGGTTGATGATGATGTTACTGGGGAGAGGAAAGATAAAGAATAAAATTATTTCTTCTTATCCCAAATAATCTGCGTGTGCGGGAACGCGAACTCAATCTTCTTTTCCTTCATTATGCTCTTGAAGATTTCTTCAGTTATCTTAGAGTTTATTTCTTGTCGTTCGCTCGCGCCGGTGTAATATCTTATCCTTACATCTACTCCTGAAGGTTGGAAATTACTTCTAGTAAAAGGCTTCATCGGAACTTTGTCAATGAAATCCTTCGTGACTTTGTTGGCTGCTTCCTTTGCTATGTTCTTCGCTAAATCGAGATGGCTCTTGTAAGTTATCGCGAATGCGACTTCGTCGAGGATGTAATCATTTTGCGAGGTGTAGTTAATTACATTCTGTTCGAACAAAACCGCGTTTGGGATTATGACTGTTCTTCCAGAAATTTCTTCTCCGCCAATTGTTCCGCCGAACTCGCCCAAATAGATATGTGTAAGAGTTATGTTTATCACGTCTCCGCGGACTCCTCCGACGATGATTCTGTCTCCGATTTCAAACGGCTTTGTTGAAATGACCATTATCCACGCGGCAATTCCAGTAATCGGTCTTTGAAGTGCCCAACCAAGAGCTGCAGTCAATAATCCTGCCGCGAGACCTAAGCCTGTTAAACCGCCAGCAAGAGTAATTGCGATGAAAAGAACTGCGAGGAATATGAATGTATAACTAATCAAACTTGTGAAGACAATCACGTTGTGCCGCATCTTTTTTGTCCTGACTTTTTTGAGGAATATTGCTCTGATGAAGATGTTTAGGAACGTGTAGGTTACAACTATGAAGATTACTGCCAGTACTATTTTCAGGTTTCCGTTTTGCAAATTGAAAAGATTCAGGGCCATATTAGATAAAAACTGCTTTTATTTATAAAACTTCGTGAGAAATTTGGACTATCTAAAGCTTTTGCTAATGCTGGTTTTCCAAAAAGAAGGAAGGGGATTCGTAACAAATCCTTTAAACTCATCAGAATAAATATGAGTTAAACCAGGTTTACCTTTAAATTGTTGAAAATGCTCTTCAGCCTCGCCATAAATTTTCTGAATTATTTTTCTCTCAAAATTTCTTTGCAATAAGGAAGATGGCTTTAAAACTAAAAAATCAGCTTGTCTTAGAACATTAACTTCTATGTTTGATGAATTCTGAGAAATAAAAATAATGCTTAGATTTTTGTGTCTTGCAATTAAAATTAGTTTGCTAAGGAATTTATTTGCGTTGCTCATGGACTCTCTTGAACTGAATAAAATTCCTCCTTCATCAATTAAAACAAAAGAGTCATTTCCAAGCTGTTCAATGTTTTCTACAGTGGTAATCCATGATGGCATTTCATCTTCTTTAAAACCGATAGCATAGGATTTTCTTTTATGCTTTGAATAAAGATTTTCTAAAAGTTTTATTCCAAAAGCGGTTTTCCCGCTTCCCCTTGCTCCAAGAATAATCCCTATTTGACTATCTGCCTTGCTTATTTTATCTTCCCAATTTTCATATTTTCCGTGATCTTTATACAACACTTCAAACTTATCATACTTCGGAAGAATTGCTTCTCTTTTTTCCCGAACCTCTTTTTCTTTAATCTGTTTATCTGCCTCTTTTCCAAGGAGATAAATACTTTTTCCAAGATAATATGGACTTTTAATTAAGAATAAAATGCCTTTCCCTAAATACTCAGGAATCTTAGACTTCTTTTTCTTTTGTTTTTTGCTTGGCACAATGAATGAAATTAAAAGAGAATTATAAAGGTTTTGAAATGCCCAAACGCCGGGATCAAACCGAAAAGACATACTCACTTCTTTTTTGAAAGGATTTAAAGAAACATTCCCCCCGTTTCTTCAATTGGTTGTTTTAAAGGATTATTCCTACGCTGAGTAGTGTTTTAGAATTTATTTTTTCTTTTTAGAAATCTTTTTGGATTTCCCGGCCTTAGCAAGTTTAATAAGTTTCTTAACTTTAGAATCTTTACATCCTGTGCTTGCCTTTCTTCCACAACTCTTCTTATTTTTTGTTTGTTTTTTCTTTGCCATTTTTTCTTTTTATTATAGGGCTCGGTGAGGAAGTGCCACAAACAATAGCTGAATCAATCTTAACCTACCAACTTGTTTTAATGGTTATCTTCCTCGCGCTGTGAACAAGCTTAAGGAGCACAGGTTTCGTGCAGTGAGTTATAGCCCTTCCACCGCATTAATAGCAGAGTACTCGACAGAGGCTTTTACAGTCGCATCCCTTTCAAGGACAACCGATGGTAATTATATAGTTAAAGACATCTTAAAAGTATGTATTAACTCTAAAGGAAAGATTTGGGAAACACTCACGCTGGGATGGTGGAGGATTTTATTATAAATTTTCCTTTAATCTCAATTTTCTGTAAACAAGATTTTTAGTAAAGAAACAAGAGGAAGAAGTTTATATGTTATGGGAACACAATGTTTTTAATATTAGAAAAATATTTAATCTTGCCTCAATGATTAATAGATTAACAAATAGTTAATATGTCGTTGAAAGGAGGTAAAAGAAATAATAAATAATGTGAAAAAAATATTAGTGTTTAGTATAATTTTAGGATTGATGTTGATAAGTTCTGGATTTGTTATTGCTGGAAAGATGAAGAATGGAGAAACTGCGGGACAATGTGTGACTATTCAAGACAGAACTTTATATGGAAGTGATGGTTCTTTGCTTACATTAGGTTTTAATGAGTGGGGCTATAACTATCAAGGACATTTGTTTAATGGGATGTATTGTGATTCTTACAGAGACGCTGCATGGTGTCAAGAATGGAAAGATGTTAAATTAGCTATGAAATGGAATGATGCTTGGCTTAGTAACAAAGATCGCAACAGAGATGGGTTGTTAGACAGATATTTTGGATATGCTAGTTATATTGGAAGCGGAGCATGGTTAACAAATCACCAGTCAGGAGAATATGAACAAGATGGAAAAACGTGCAACTGGAATTATTTTGTCAAAATTGTAGCAGCACCGGCAGATGCTTATGTAAAGGACGGATTTTGGTACACCGCTGATGATGTAGAAATCGGTAAAGTAATTTGGGGAGCATTTGCAATAACTCAACAAATTGAAAATGATGATTGTGCTGGACTTCACGGATTACAATATGTTTCGCCTGCAGGAGCAGGACTTGGAATCTATAAACCTTAAATATTTAATTTAAAAGGGAGATTTGTTTTCCCTTTTTTTGTTTTTTCATTTTAATCATTCTAGTATGTACGCACCATTTGGGCAATCATATGTATCCAGCATCACTAAGTTATCATTCCCGCAAAAGAATTCTCCTAAAAAAACTTCTTCTGATGTTGAATTAATTAAAACTAAACAATGGTCAGTTTGAGAACTAACAAGATTATTAAGAGCTTTTCCAATTACATTTCCTTTAACAAAATAATCTTGTCGACATCCCGAGAGGGATTGGGTTTCCAACCCAATAAACGCCCGCGCCCAGAACCTCCGGCGGGTTCTGCATCTCCAGCAACCCTGCGAATGCAGTGGCGTTCATTCTTCACGCCCACGCCGGGAATCGAACCCGGGTTTCCAGCGCGACAGGCTAGCGTCATGGCCGTTAGACTACGTGGGCTGTAAGACAACCCGAACAGTAAATCCTATTCGGATTTAGCATCGGCGGTTTTCTTAACACTCAACTTTCCCTTAAGATACCGCTCAAGGCTGATAATATTAAATAAGAATTTTGTTTTTAAAACTTGCTACTTAACTTGATTATATAAATCCTTAAATAGATTACTTTGCTGAACTTTTAATGGCTGATGAGAGTGAAAGAGAAAAAGTGTATCAAATTGGTTTGCAAATTTGCGACGGTGAACTTGAAGTTATGACTGCTCGTTCTGATTCTGCAACTATCACTCTTAGAGCATATAGAGAATTGTCTCAAAAAGGAATCGACACCTCATTATATTTAGTCAAAGATGGGAGGCGGAACCCTTTTTATGAAGCGGACTTGGAAAGAAGAGCAATAGATGAAGGTACTGCCAGAAGAAGAGGGGAAACATTAAAGAAATTGGATTGTTGTCTAAGTGGCGCGGTTAAATCTGTAGGACTTAGTGGGAACAGCACTGGGCGGATAATAAACCATGTTGCTTCTGCTATGGAGGCAGGTAACGAGCCAGGAGCAATCATTGAAACAATTCTCAAGTATCGTGATTCGGACGATTAGAATTAATTGTGGTCTAGAAAACCTTTAAAACATTGCATGGACAAACGCTTCTGAATCATAGAAACCGTTTCTGCGTATAATCTCTTTTATGCAAGCTTCTTTTTTGCTGTTAAAAATGTCGTTTATGTTTCCCACTGGATACTTTCCTATGTCGGTCCCGTATTCAAAAATCTGTTCTGCTATCGACCTTAATTCTTCTTCAAATAGTTCAACATCTTCTTGAGAAAATGAGTAAACTTTTTCTGCTCCTAATTTAAGATACTTGAAAACGGTTTTCTTCGGCAATGACCTTCCCTTTTTATGAAGCGGACTTGGAAAGAAGAGCAATAGATGAAGGTACTGCCAGAAGAAGAGGGGAAACATTAAAGAA
>JAHJUA010000046.1 GCA_018829425.1 Nanobdellota archaeon
AAAGGATGCAAAAGATAAAGCGTTCCTTCTTTTTGATATCTACAAAAAAGCGCACGGCATGGCAAGCTTCACTTAGTGAAGCGTAGCCCGGTTGCATTGGATTCTGAATTCGGGAAAACGCGGGTGGTTTTCAATGGCAAGTTTTACTTAATCCAAAATCTTATATATTTCTTTTCCTTAAATAAAATATGGAAAAAAGTAAAAAAGATAAGAAGAAGATTCCTAAGAAAGGAAAGTCTAAAGATTCACCTTCAAAAAAAGTTGAAAGCATTCTGGAAGAATTAGTTCTGAAATTAAAATTAAAAAAAGAGGAAGAAAAAATTCCGCCGGAAAAAGATTCTAAAGATAAATCCAGTTCAGAAATCTCAGCGACATCGTTTTCTCCACGATTCTCAATTTCTGAAAGGGTAGAAGCGCCCGCCCTTGAAAGAATTGCAGGCGAGCAACCGGGCGCAGCTTTTATACCTCAAGCAAGAATTGGAGCGCCCGTCCGAACTGCAAGAAAAGAAAACTCCGAGATAAGTTATGATTCAAATCCAAACAAAAAAGAAGAACCAAAGTATTCATCGAACTCTTCCCAACTTTATAGAAAAGTCGAACGCGTAAATCCTAGCGAGTTAGGGAAAAAAAGAGAAGCGTTTCCTGAAACAAGTCCTGAAGAACTTTTTGTAAAACAAGATTACAAATCAGAAGTGGAATCTCCGACGAGAGAAAGGGTTTGGACTGCAGAAAGAGTTGACGAAGGCAAACTTGGAAGAGAGAATATTTTTGAAAGAGAAAGCGCCAAATATAAAAATTATGAACCAAGAGTTGACAAAGGATAAACAAAAATATTTAAACAGAAATCTCTTCTTTGTGTTAGGTGATAAAAGTGGCTGATTACAAAACTGGAAACTATAAAATTTCTGACATATATCAGGGAGGTTACTCTGGAATGAAATCTTCTTCAGGATGGTCAAGCAACAATTATGTTCAAACTGGAAATCTTGGAGTAACAACTGACCCAAGAACAGCAAATATACTAAAAGACGTTTCTGCAAAACTTTCTTCAGGAATAAAAAATATTGAGATTACAGGAATACAACCTGAAATTTTTGACTCGATACCAACCCAGCAATTAAAAGAAGTCCATCGGCTTTCCAAACTTACTGGGGTAGATGTCACGCTCCACGGTCCTATAATAGAAGCTTCTGGAGTTACGCAACAAGGATTCAGCGAATCAGAAAGAGAACTCGCAGAAATGAAGATTACTCAAGCGCTTCTTAGAAGTCATGATTTGAATCCAAACGGAAACATCCCAGTTACCTTCCATTCAACTGCTGGTTTGCCAGGCTCACAACTTTTGCCTCCATCAAAAAGAGGAAAAGAGGAAGGAGATTACAAAAAACTTATCGCTATCAATAGAGAAACTGGAAAAATGGCACCGCTCGAAGCTGAAACAAAATATTATCCTGGCGGGAAAGATGGGGAAGTTCACAAAATTGCGCACGTTCCAGAAGACGTTCTTGAATCACATAATCGCACTGAATGGGCCAACACGCTTTCTCAAATAGAATTTAATCGTCGAAGAGTTGATGAAATCTTAAAAGATGTTGACCCTGTAACAAGAATGGTTTATGTTAACAAATTGGTCGCAAGAGAAAATCCAAAACTCGTTTCTAAAGAATCTATGGAAGAATTGGAACACTTGAATCATGAACAGTCTTCGCAATTCCCTGCCTTGCACGCCGCTTCAACCTACGCTCAAGAAGCACGAAAATCTGCTAACGCTGCTTTCAGTAGAGCTTGGGAAAACGCTGAAACAGAAGAAGATAAAAAAATGCTTCAAGGAGTTTCAGAACAATACGCCAAAACTTTAGGCGCGCAAGAAAATGGAAAAATTTCTTTAAATTCTTTTGATCCTGCAGTTCAATCACAGGCATTGTATCAGTTAATTGACGCGCTGGAAAAAATTCCCCCGAAAGTATGGGTGCCAATAGAAGAGTTCGCAGTTGAAAAATCATCACAGACTTATGGGAACGCTGCGTTTAAAGCCTATAAAAAATTCAAAGACAAAAGTCCTGTTGTCGTAATTGAGAATCCTCCTGCAGGAGGTGGACTTTCGACAGGAGAAGACATAAAAAATATTGTTGAAGCATCTAGGAAACAATTTGTTAAAAAAGCAGTCGCTGGTGGAATGAGTGAATCCGACGCAAAAAATAAAGCTGAAAAATTCATCGGAGCAACTTGGGATGTCGGCCACATAAACATGTTGCGCGCCCAAGGATACACTGAGGGGGACATTGTAAAAGAATCTGAAAAAGTTGCGGGCGTCGTTAAGCACGTTCATCTCTCAGACAATTTCGGAATGGAACACACTGAGTTGCCGATGGGAATGGGAAACGTTCCACTAAAAGAAATAATGGAGAAACTTGGTGAAAAAGGTTTTGAAGCAAAAAAAATAATTGAAGCAGGAAATTGGTGGCAGCATTGGCAAACAAACCCATTCTCAGAATCTCTTGAAGGATTAGGTTCTCCAATATATGGAATGAAAATGGCACCATACTGGGATCAATCCCCTGGACTTTACCAAGGATACATGTCTGGACTCGACGGAGCATGGTTGCCTCAGATAAACTACGAAACTTTCGGCGGCGGTTTTTCAAAACTCCCTCAAGAACTCGGAGGTTCGGCTCAAGGAGCTCAAGGCGGCAGAATGTCCGGAAGAGGGATGGAATAATTAAGTAAATTTAAAAACTATATTCCATAATATATTTTGGAGTATAATAGTAAAAGGAGGAATGATGGCTAAAAAAAGGATGAGTGTTTGGTATTACGTTGTTTGGACTTTAGGAATAATAGCTCTTGCCTTGCTTGCTTTTGGAATTATGCGCGCCTTATTATCATGATAAATGGAAACCACAGACTCGCTGACATTGCTTTCACATCTGATAAACTTCGCCATTTTAATCTACTTCATAATAATCCTATTAAAAATAAATGCACTGGATGTGTTCGGATTAACAATCAGTTTTTTCGGATTGTTTGTTTCCCTAATTGCGAACATAGTCGCCATTAAATCAAGATAAAATGTCTAAGAAAAAAAACAAAAAAAAGTCTTCGGAAAAAAAACAGCCGAGAAGTAAGAGTATTAAGCCAAAAAATAATAAAATTCCAAAAAATCTTCCAACATTGAATTTGAAAAAAGAATCTGAAATCGCCATGGATTTTGCCACAAAAATTTATCAAAGATTTGACAAGATAGTTAAGTCCGTTATCCTCTTTGGTTCTACGGCAAAGCAAAGTCAGGTGGCAGGCTCGGATATCGATATCATAATACTTCTTGACGACGTTTCAATAAATTGGGATCAAGAACTCGTCGCATGGTATAGAGAAGAACTTGAAAAACTTATTAAGAAAAATCCTTACCAAGAAAGCCTTCACATCAACACGGTCAAATTAAGCACATGGTGGGAAGATTTAATGCGCGGCGACCCCGTCGTTATAAACATTTTGAGATACGGAGAAGCGATGATTGACTTTGCCGGATTCTTCAATCCGTTAAAAGCACTTCTCATCGCAGGAAAAATAAAATCCACTCCAGAAGCAATTTATTCCGCTCTACAGCGAGCACCACAACATATTGCAAGAAGCAAAATGGCAGAACTCAGTTCGATTGACGGACTTTTCTGGAGCATGGTTGATTCATCTCATGCGGCTCTTATCGCAGCCCACGTCTCGCCAGCTTCACCAGAACACATTCCTGCAGACCTTAAAGAAAATTTTGTTAATTCAGGAAAACTAAAAATGAAATATGTTGTTTGGTATCGCGACCTTCTTGTTCTCCATAAAAAAATCGCCCACGGCGATTTAAGAGAATTAAAAGGTGTTGAGATTGATGAATGGCAAGACCGAGCCGAAGAATTCTTGAATGTTATGGCAACCCTTGTTAGAGAACTGGTTGAGTGATTTTAATAGAACTGAGAATAATAAAATCCTGCCATAGCATCAATGCCCGCTCCGATTCCAGTTGTGGTCTCACTATCATTAGTTATTCCATAAATAAATAAGGAGGTCCCAATTATTAAAGCTCCCCTCAGAAATTTTTTAAAAGACCCATTTTGTACAGCCTTTTCCAAGGCTTCGGTTCTCACATTTAAATCCGCTCTTGACCATGCCTCAAAACCTTCATCGACTTGTTTTAAACTATTTTTTATTTTTCCCATTTTATTTAATGAAAAATCACATTTGGAGGAATGATATTCTTTCGCCTTTCTTTTAAACTTTCTGAAACATATTTTTCTGGGATACTTACTGCATCAAGAACAACCCTCATAATTTCAATCGCAATCTTATTATCTTTTATTGGTTGATAAGAACTCACTGGGAATCCTGAAAAAGTGAACTGCGGTTCCGGAGTCCTCAGTCCATTATCTTCTTTTGGTAATTGCATAGCTAAGAGATATGAGCCTTTATCAGAATAATTTGGTTCTTTCTGAACCCAAATCCGTTTTCTTCCATCTATAAGACTAAAAGTTTTTCCATCTTGAGGAAATCCATCCTCGTCTGCGTAAAGAGGGTGTGTTACTCTTGCCGTCATTATCTTCCCCCCCTCATTCTTAGAAGAACAATCCTCGGAATGTAAACAGTATTCCCCTCGACTCTCATGTCTATGAATAAAGTATCTTGAACAATATTTTTTCCGCCTCGACTTCTCTCACCCTCATATCCTTGACTAGC
>JAHJUA010000047.1 GCA_018829425.1 Nanobdellota archaeon
GGCGCGAAAAAAGGAAAAGTTATAATGCGATTCGCCCCATCAGCGTCGGGACCGATGCACGTTGGGCACGCTTTGACGGCTTCTCTTTCATTTTTATTGGTAAAAGAACATGGTGGAAAGTTTTATGTTCGTGTAGAAGATACAAATCCAGATAACATTTACCCGAAAGCGTACAAGATGCTTGAAGAAGAATCAAAATGGCTTTTTGACAATGATTTTGAATTTGTGATTCAATCGGATAGAATAAAATTTTATTATGATTATGCTCAGAAACTTATTAAGAAAGAAGCCGCTTATATTTGCACTTGCTCTTCGGAAGAGTTTAAGAAATTTTCAGAAAGTATGAAAGATTGTCCGTGCAGAAAATTAAGCGTTAAAGAAAATATTTCTCGATGGGAAAAGATGCTTGATAAAAAAGGATTTGATGAGGGTGGAGCAGTGTTAAGATTCAAAATGCCGGGGGGAATGAAAGATAAAAATCCTGCAATGAGGGATTTTCCTTTAGCAAGAATAAATTTGACTAAACATCCGAAGCAAGGAAACAAATACAGAGTTTGGCCGCTGATGAATTTTGCCGTCGCTGTTGACGATATTGAAATGAAGATGACTCACATAGTGAGGGCGAAAGACCACGTGGATAATGATAAGAGACAGAAAAGAATTTACAAAGCTCTTGGTTTGGAAAAGAAAACTCCTTGGACTGCTTTCCTTGGCAAGATTAATTTTAAGAATATGGAATTGTCGACGACAAAACTCCGAGAAGATATTGAAAAGAAAAAATATTCTGGATGGGATGATTCAAGATTGCCCACGATTGCTTCGTTAAGAAAGCGAGGTTACAAACCTTCAGCATTTTGGAAATTTTCTGAGAAGATTGGTTTTTCCGAGGCTGACAAAGTTATTGATAAAGAAGAATTTTTCAAACTACTTGATGCGTTTAACAGAAATAAATAAATTTTATTTAGATTAGGAAACAAAAACATTTTTAAAGCCAAATCGTTTAATTAAATAATCATAAAATGAGGTTGAAGATGGATAACAAAAAAGGTTTGTCCGCTGTTGTGGCGACATTGATAATAATTCTTTTGGTTTTGGTGGCAGTTGGAATTCTCTGGGTTGTGATAAGAGGTGTGATTCAAGGCGGTGCAGATACAATTGAATTGAGTCAGAAATGTTTAGATATTCAACTAGAAGCTAGCGCGGTTGTGCCTGTTACAAGTGAAAGTGGAAACTATTCTGTGACCTTGGCAAGAAAGGCAGGAGGAGATACTCTTGGAGGAGTGAAGTTAAACTTCTTTAATGCTACAGAGAATAGTGGAGTTATCGAATTTGGCACAGCATTAGGAATTTTAGAAACAGGAACAAATAAGATTGTGACTGCTGATGGAGGGAATGGAATCCTTCACAACGCAACAAGAATGGATTTCACAACATACTTTGTGAGTGACCTTGGTGAAGAGCAGGTTTGTTCTAGTACTGAGACTGCTCCTCTTGCTTAACTTTTCTTTTTTATTTACTGACCGAACATTTTTTAAATGGTAATTTATTATTATTTTCATGACAGCCAAAATTTGGAGTTATCGGCATAGTCCGAAGAACTGAAAATTTTTCTAGCTGTAGCTTTTTTTCTAACAAGAATATTTTTATACCAGTTTCAACTGAATTAAATAATGGAATCAGCCTTGAGCCAATCTTGAAGGAGGTTGAGTGTCAAGGAACCTTGGTTCCTTACAATGGTGGATGTAGTTTAGTGGCAGAACGCATGGTTGTGGCCCTTGAGGGGAACCAAGTTTTCCCTTACACTAACCCCTCCTTTTTAGGATGGGATTTTGTGGAGGACAAAATCCGTGTGGCGCGAGTTCGATTCTCGCCATTCACCCTTGAGGAGAACCTAGGTTCTCCTTACAGTAACCTCTCCTACAAGGCAGAGGAAAAAAAGAGAAGAAGATGAAAATAAGGAGCTACACTGTAAAAGAAAAACTAAAATAGAAAGTTTTTTAAAAGACTTTTTATTAAGCACAACATGACAATCGCAGATAAAGATTGGAGTTATCGGCATAGTCCGAAAAACTGAAGATTTTTCTAGCTGTAGCTTTTTTTCTCGTAACTGTTCTGTTTCATCATTAACTAAATTTTATGGCGGATGTAGTTTAGTGGCAGAACGCATGGTTGTGGTCCGTGTGGCGCGAGTTCGATTCTCGCCTTCCGCCCTCGGAGGATAACATGGAAGCAAAAAGCTGTGATTATATTCATTGTTCCGAAAAATTCGGGACTTGAAATGAGAAGTAAAGAGATAGCAACCGCACTTGGAGTTAAAGATAATAAACTTAGAGTTATGAGGGGGGAAGATATTCCTTGCTTTGTTGATCTCATGAGCAAACAGGGCAAGAGAGTCGCAGGTATTACGGGAGAGGATCTCTTTAAAGAATACACTTTGGATAATAATTCCTCATTAAAAATATTGAAGAGATTTAAATGGGAAGATTCATCCGCTCTTTTTGGCAAGCCTGTTTTGTGCTTGCTCGGACCAAAAGGAAAAAACATGGATGATCTGTCAAAGAGTCTTAAGGTTTCAATAAATAAAAAATATGTGTCGCTAGCCAAAAGTTTTTTGCGGCGTTTGGAAAACAAGGGATTCAATTTTGAGAAGATTTATTTTTCAGGTTCAACGGAAGATGTATTCTCACAAGGCATTTCAGATTTAGTCATTGATATTGTATATTCAGGAAAATCTGCGGAAGTAGCAGGATTAAAAGTTTATGACAAAATTTTTGAATCAGATATTGTTCTTATTGGAAAAGAGCAGGAAAAATTTGGTTTTAATGAACTTTATTCAATAATACTCAAAAGGATTAATGGTAAAAATGAAAATTCATTTACCTATAAATTGATTAAGAACCAACTTGAATTAAACAGAAAGATTATTGAAGAATCCGGAGAGGTGGTTACTGCTAGAGACAAAGAAAATTTGATTTGGGAAATCGCGGATTTAATATACTTCTTATTTGTTAAAATGGCAGGAGAAAATATCAGCATCAAGGACATAGAAAAAGAACTTCAGAGAAAAAATGAAGAAAAGTTATTAAACAAAGATAAACTAAACAGAATAAAAGAGGCAAGAAAATGAACACAGAAAACGTTAAAGGATTTAAGGATTATACCGGTGTGGAAGCGCTCAAGCGCGCTGAAGTTCGAAAAATCATAGAGGGAACTTTTGAAAAATATGGTTTCGAGCCAGCTGAGACGCCTATCGTTGAGTATGAAGAATTTGTTAAGGGCGAGAACGAGAAAGACGAGGCTGTTTCTGATATTTTCAAACTGCAGGACAAAGGAAAGAGGAATCTTGCGTTGAGGTATGAGTTTACATTTCAGTTGAAAAGAATTATGAACAACATGAAACTTCCTTACAAAAGATTCCAAATAGGGCCTGTGTTTCGGGACGAGCCTGTTTCTCAAGATAGATTCAGACAATTCACGCAGTGTGATGCGGACGTCATAGGAAGTACTATCAAAGATGAGGCTGAGATTCTTAGTGTTGCTTGCGAAGTGATGGAAAGACTTGGAATAAAGGGAACGATAAAAATTAATAATAGAAAATTAATGAATGAAATTCTCGAAGAGCAGAAGATAAAATCTGCGGAAGATGTAATGCGTGAGATTGACAAGCTCGAAAAAATTGGAGAGGCGGCTGTGAAAAAAAACCTTAAGAAATACAAAGCAGAAAAGATTCTTGATATCATAAAGAAGCCAGAATCTTATTTTAAAAAATATAAAACCTATAAAGAAATTGAAGAACTGAAAAAGTACTGTGCGATTTTTGGAGTTAAAGTTGAGTTTAGTCCGAGTTTGATTCGCGGATTGAGTTATTATAACGGAAATGTTTTTGAAGCCCAAGGAATCGGTGGCGGAAGTTACATGTTCAATGGAATTCAGTGCACAGGGATTTCATTTGGATTGGACAGAGTTTCTCTTCTTTCAAATATTAAGATCAATAAAGAAAAATATCTTGTTATCTCTCTCGATAAAGACAAGGATGCGGTGAAGCTAGCGAAGAAATTGAGAGATAAGGGGGAAATAGTTGGTTTGTTCTACGGAAAGCCGTCAAAGGCGCTTGAATACGCAAATTCGTACTGTTTTAACAGGGCAGTCTTCGTTGGGGAGAAAGAAATTAAGTCTGGGAAGTTTAAGGTTAAGGATATGGATAGTGGGAAGGAAAAATCTCTGGATTTTTCCGCGTAGCTTTACTTCGTTAAAGCTCCGAAAGAAAAGTATTTTGAAGATTTAATTTGGGACTTAAATTTGCGCTCGCTACGCTCTGGGTTTTTCTTTTAGAAATGGGTTTCTTTTGAAAAAGAAACTACAATGGTAGAAAACTTAAGAGAGCTACAGTGTAAAAGAAAACTAAGTTCGGCTCGCTACGTTTGCATATTCAGAATAACAATAA
>JAHJUA010000048.1 GCA_018829425.1 Nanobdellota archaeon
GAAAACGCTTTGTTCGGCAGAAAGGAAGTCGCAGGAACTATAGAGTCAGAGATAACTCCTAGCCGAGTCGACACATTAAAGACCTTGTCCGAAAAATTTAAAGTTCCCGAGGGAAACATAAAGATAAAAGGAATCAACGGAAAGTTCGGCTCAAAGACATTTCAAATTGAAGCTAACATTTATTCTTCTGAAGAAGAGAAAGATAAAACCGAATTGAAAAAGAAAAAAGATGCTCCCGCTCCCGTAAAACAAGAAGAGGCGAAGCCAGAAGCGGCAGAGCCGCCAAAAGAAGGCGAAGCACCAAGCGAGCCTGCAAAAGAAGAACCAAAGGAAGAAGAAAAACCTGTAGAAGAATCAAAGCCAGAAGAAACTAAAGATGAGGCTGCTAAATAAAAATGGCAAAAGGAAAAGCATCAGAGGGAAAAAAACCGCACAAGAACAAACCAACTAGTAAAAAATATAGTAAGTATAAAATCGAAGGCGACAAAGTCACAAGAGAGCGATTTTGTCCGAGATGCGGCCCTGGAATATTTCTAATGTCTACAAAAGACAGAGTGTACTGCGGTAAATGTCATTACGCTGAATTCGTAAGCAAAAAACCAGAAGCAGCAGTCGAGCCAGAAGCAAAATAATTGAATATAACTTGGGCAAGATTAAATAATAAAATAAAATCTTATTAAGCCCACAAATAATTTTTTTCAAATTAATATAACCCTAGAAGATTCTTCGAACCGTCAAAAAGATAGTCCGAAGCATCTCCTGGGGAAAAAGAGGTGATAATAAACAGAGCCGCTCACACTATATAAATCTTTTGGTTCTGTTACTCTTAAAAAATGACATTCTAGGATTATATTGGAGTAGTAATCTCTGTTATCACTTTTTTAGGAATTAGGCACTACACAGTCTAACCCTTAGGCACTACACAGAGGGTTTCCAGGATTAGGTTTATAAAAACTCATGAGTTGCAAGATTAATGGACGAAAATCCTGAAGAAAAAAACAAGAGTGATGTAAAACAAGATCAAATTCATGACCTTTTATTCAACAGAGAGGTTGGATGGCAGGAAATAATTTACGATTTGATTAACACTGAGCAGCTTGATCCTTGGAACATAAACATCCTTGTCCTAAGCGAAAAATATTTAGAAAAAGTTCGCTCTTTTGAGGAAGCAGACTTCTTCGTTTCGGGAAAAGTTCTCCTCGCAGCAGCCCTGCTCTTAAGAATAAAATCAGAAATTCTCCTAAACAAATATCTGAAGAGTATAGATGAAATACTTTTCGGTAAAAAAGACGAAGTGCCGTCGCGCGTTCTCGAAAGAATTGAATTAGATGAATTAATTCCCGAACTAATTCCAAAAAGTCCACTTCCAAGATTCAAGAAAGTTACTCTCCAGGAACTTATGGCCGCTCTGGATAAAGCAATTGTAACAGAAAACAGAAGAATAAAAAAAGAAATCGTGAACAAAAATGCTCTTAGAGAAACAGGATTCTTGCTCCCTAAAAGAAAATTTACAATCAGCGACAAAATAAAAGGAATCTATGGCAATCTCACAAAACATTTTAAAGAAGACGAAAAAAGAAAAAGAATTTCTTTTGAAAAATTCGCAGAGGGAACAAAAGAAGACAGACTAATCCTTTTCACTCCACTATTGCATCTTGATCATCAGAAAAAAGTTTGGCTCGAACAGGAAAACCATCTTGATGATTTTTATATTTGGCTCAGCGAAACTTATTTTGAGCACAATCCCGATCCATTTGCAGACCTAAAGACAGAGATTGAAGAAGTTGAAAATCTTAGCACAGAAAAGAAAAAGCGTTTGAAGAAAGTAGAAAAAGAATTTGAGAATCCTCTCGGCACAGTATAAAACTTAAAAACCATTTCCTCCTATTTCTTAAATGAAACTCGGCGTTCTTTTTTCAGGCGGCAAAGATTCAACACTCGCCGCATGGCTCGCGAAAAAACAAGGTCACGAACTCATTTGTCTAATAACACTCGTTTCTTCAAATCAAGATAGCTACATGTTTCATACTCCTTCAATTTCAAAAACAGAAAAACAAGCAGAATCAATTGGTTTGCCGTTGCTCATAGAAAAAACAAAAGGCGACAAAGAACTAGAACTTAAAGACCTCGAGCGAGCGATAAAAAAAGCGAAGGAGAAATATAAAATTCAAGGAATAGTTACCGGCGCTGTTGGGAGCGTTTATCAGGCTTCAAGAATCCAAAAGATTTGCGACAAACTCAATCTAGAATGTTTTAATCCACTATGGCAAAAAGACCAGTTTGAACTTCTCGAAGATTTGATAAAAAACAAATTTGAAGTTATAATAACTGGCGTAGCGGCTTATCCTCTCGACGGAACTTGGCTCGGTCGGGTTATCGATAAAAAATTTATCAAAGACTTAAAACCACTTGTGGAAAAATATAAAATAAATCCTGCAGGAGAAGGAGGCGAATTTGAAACTTTTGTTCTCGCCGCGCCAGGACTTTTCAAAAAGCCATTAAAAGTAACAAACAAAGTTTTTTCCGGCGAAGAAAATTCGTGGAGAATGGAGATTGATGTTAAATGAAAATTTTATCGTGGAACGTTAATGGAATTCGCGCCGTTTTGAAAAAAGGCTTTATGGATTTTGTAGACAAAGAGAGTCCTGACATCTTGTGTTTACAAGAAACGAAAGCACACCCTGAGCAAGTTGACATATTTCTTAAAGATCATCCTCATCGCTACTGGAATTCTGCGGAAAGAAAGGGTTATTCAAGCGTCGCGGTTTTCTCAAAAATAAAGCCAATTTCAATTACAAAAGAAATAGGGCACGAGCTCGATAACGAAGGGCGCGTTCTCGCTCTTGAATTTGAAAATTTCTATCTTGTAAATGTTTATGTTCCTAACTCAGGTCGCGGTTTGTCGAGACTTGAAACTAGAAAAGAATGGGACAAGATCTTCCGTGATTTCATTAAATCTCTTGAAAAGAAAAAACCAGTAGTAATCTGCGGCGATCTCAATGTAGCACACAAAGAAATAGATTTAGCAAACCCTAAATCCAACTACAACAAAACTGCAGGTTACACTCAAATAGAAATCGACGGCTTCCAGGAACACGTTGACGCAGGCCTTGTAGATACCTTCAGAGAATTCAATAAGGAACCCGGAAACTACACTTATTGGGGTGTCTGGAATAACTTAAGGGGAAGAAACGTCGGCTGGCGAATTGATTACTTCCTTGTTTCAAAATCTTTCTTTGATAATGTAAAGAGTTCATTCATCTTGCCCGAAGTGATGGGCTCTGACCATTGCCCGGTCGGGGTTGAGTTAGGATGATTTTAATTTTGGTTGGTTGTAATCTCGCTCCACTTCGTTCCGCGATTGATGACTCCGAAAAATCCAGATAATTATTATCGTGGCTGTGCCAGTTATTGTTATTCTGAATATGCAAACGTAGCGAGCCGAACTTAGTTTTCTTTTACACTGTAGCTCTCTTAAGTTTTCTACCATTGTAGTTTCTTTTTCAAAAGAAACCCATTTCTAAAAGAAAAACCCAGAGCGTAGCGAGC
>JAHJUA010000049.1 GCA_018829425.1 Nanobdellota archaeon
CCTCGCGCTTGAAATGGAGAACACAGAGTATGAACCAGAGCAATTCCCGGGACTCGTTTACAAACTCATAGAACCAAACGCAACATTCCTTCTATTCAGCAACGGAAAACTTGTTTGCACGGGGACAAAAAACAAACAGCAGTTGGAAAATAGCATGGAACAATTACTCAGAAACGTTAAAGCAGTCATCAAGAATTACAAAAAATAAATTCCCGAGAAAGTCAATATTTAAAAAAAGGTGAATCTTCTATAAAACATGAAAATGAATTTTAAATTGTTCATTTATGGAATGTTCTCAAATTGGGGGCTCGTTGTTTTGGCAAATATTCTCGGTCTCTTTTTCATCAATGTCATCGGCATTGACCTTGTAAGACAATTCACTCCTTTCTTATACGCACTTCTTAGCATAGGGCTTTACTTCCCCCAACCAAACTCTCGCGATTTCAGACTCGGATACGTAATAGCATTCCTAATTGGTCTTGGATTCCTTTTCAAGTTCTATTACCCTCTTTTCATTGGTGCTTAGAATATTTGGGATTCACTTCTAAAACCACCGATATTTTATAATAAACTATAAAAACGAAACCTTATTCTTTCTCAGATGGAAGAGCAAATTCCGGAAGAAAACGAGAGTGAACCTGAACAAGAGAATTCTGATAGCAAGCCTCGAAACGAAGAGTTAATGATTGAGGCAAAGAACTTCTTCGATTCATACAAAAAAGACGTTGGAGAGTCCCTAAGGAAGAATGATAACGTCGTATTCATCGACTTCACTCGACTCACAGAGTTCTCGAATAAACTATCTGAAGAAATTCTTACAAACCCCGAAGAAACCCTCGCAATCATAGAAACAGCAATTGAAGAAACCGGACTGATTAACCACGCAAGAGTTCGACTTTACAATCTTCCGAAGAGCCAGGAAATGAAAGTGAGGAATATTCGTTCGAAGAATCTCAACGAGATGATTGTAATCGAGGGCATAGTTCGTCAGGCCTCTGACGTAAGGCCTCAAGTTGTAAATTCAAAGTTCGAATGTCCTTCATGCGGCACAGTCATCTCCGTTCTTCAAATTGAAAAGAAATTCAGGGAACCTTCTCGTTGTTCCTGCGGTCGCCGTGGCGGTTTCAGAATCATAAGCAAAGAAATGGTCGACACACAAAGATTAGTCATCGAGGAAGCACCCGAATCACTTTCTGGCGGAGAGCAGCCAAAGAGAATGAACGTTTTCCTAAAGGAAGATCTCGTTGAACCAAAGATGGAGGAAAAAACAACTCCTGGAAGCAGAGTAAAAACAATCGGCGTTTTGAAGGAAGTTCCAGTCCCATTGCAAACCGGCGGGCTTTCCACAAGGTTCGAGCTCGCGGTAGAAGCAAACAATGTTATTCCCATGGAAGAAACTTTCGAAGATCTCAATATCAGTGATGAAGATGAAAGACAAATACTTGAACTTTCGCAGGACCCAAAAGTTTTCGAGAAACTTTCAAGTAGTATAGCTCCAAGCGTTTGGGGTCACGATGAAATAAAAAAGTCCCTCATCCTCCAACTTTTTGGAGGCGTTAAAAAAACCCACGCCGATGGTCAAACGAGTAGAGGAGATTTCCATATTCTTCTTATCGGTGATCCTGGAGTTGCAAAATCTGTAATCCTTGTTTTTATGTCCGGCATTTCACCAAAGGGAAGATACGTAGTTGGAAAGAGCACCTCCGGCGCAGGACTTACCGCAACTGTCGTCCGTGATGAATATCTTAGGGGATGGTCGCTTGAAGCAGGAGCAATGGTCTTAGCAAACAAAGGACTTGTATGTATTGACGAGTTAGAAAAAATGGACCCTGGAGATAGGAGCGCCATGCACGAAGGTATGGAGCAGCAATGCATGATGCCAGATTTTAAACTGCTATTGTCAAATGGAAACGAAACTGAAATTGGGCCCCTTGTAGATAATCTTATGGAGAAAAATAAAGGAGAAGTAATAATGGGAAAAGATTGCGAGATTCTTTCTGTAAATAATATAAAACTTTTATCAACAGACTTTATCAGCTGTTTTCCGTTAAAGGCAAATAGGATTAGCAGACATATTGCCCCTGACATGTTTGTAAAAATAAAGCTCTCAAATGGAAGGGAAATTACAGTCACTCCGGAGCATCCTTGTTGGGTTGTTAAAGACGGAAAAATAACAACTCTTCCTGCAGAAAAACTGAAAGAAGGAGAATTTTTCCCAATACCTTCCAGAATAAATATTGATTCAGAACCTTATGATAAAAAAAATGATTTGCTGTGTAAGGTCTTAGGATACCATATCAGCGATGGTTGTTATGAATTAAACAGGGGTAAGAAAACAGGTATGCAATTTAGCAATAATAATGAAACACTTATAAAAGATTATAAAAATGCGGTTGAATCCTTTTTTGATATTTCTACAATAATAACAAAAAGAAAAAATCAATTTGCAGTCAGAGTTATATCTAAAAAAGTTTTGGAAAAAATAAAGAGCATAGATCCTGATTTGCTCGAAACTGGAAAAATTAAAAAAATTCCTAGTTTTATAATGAGACTTCCTGGCGAGAATATCAAATATCTCCTTAGATCTTTATATGATGGTGATGGTTCTGTATCCCTTCAGAAAAGGAACGGATGTAGAATCAGTTTTGTGTCGCAGAATAGGTCATTGGAGGAACAGATGGCAGATCTTCTTTTAAGATTTGAGATTCAGTCTTCTATATTTAAAGATGGGAATGTCTGGAGGTTGGATATTTCAGGGCAAGAGAATCTTTCAAAATTCCTTAGAGAAATTAGTTTCCTTTCTCAGCACAAAAGGCGAAGGTTGGAAAAATATTGCAGTGCAAAAAAAACATTTAGAACAATAGTGGACATTTCTCCTAATTGTACTGATAAGATAAATAAAATATTTAGGGAGTTAAAGATACCTATAAAAGAAAAAGTAGGGCATCAGATTGATTTGGGAGTGCAAAAACATAGAAAATTCCTGCAAAAACTTGTCCTTATAGCTGAAAAATATGCAGCAGCTCAGAAAAATAAAAGAATTTTGGCTGAAGTTGGAGAGCTTAAAAAAATTGCATTTGGGTTTGCAAGATGGTCTAAAATCAAAAAAGTTTCAAGAATCAAAAATAAGGGGATTAAATGGGTTTATGATATTACAATTGAACCCCATCGCACCTTTATTTCAAACGGAATGATTCTTCATAATACAATAACAATTAGCAAGGCAAATGTCCAAGCACGTTTAAGGTCCGAGACCTCTGTTCTCGCGGCAGCAAACCCTAAATTCGGACGGTTTGACCCTTACCAATCAATTTCTCAACAAATAGATTTGCCTCCAACTCTAATTAACAGATTTGATGTTATCTTCCCACTAAGAGATTTGCCTGACCGAAAAAAAGACGAACTAATCGCAACCCACGTTCTCAATGAACACCAAAGTGAAGGGAAAGAAATGGCAGTTCCAAAAGAACTCTTAAGAAAATACGTTGCGTATTCAAAGCAAAGAATAAAACCAGTCCTAAGCGCAGAATCTGTTAATGAAATAAAAAAATTCTATGTCGATTTAAGGAACATGCCCGTTTCCTCAGACAGCGCGCTCAAACCAATCCCCATTTCCGCGCGTCAGTTGCAGGCACTAATAAGAATGTCTGAAGCGTCGGCGAAAATGCGGCTCAGCGAAACCGTGGACATTGAAGATTCCAGAAGAGCAATAGACATAATGAAATATTATCTTATGCAAGTCGGCTACGATTACGAATCAAAAACATTCGATATCGACAGAGGAACCGGCGGCATGCCAGCATCACAAAGAAACAAAGTCTTCGTCGTAAGAGACACAATCACAAATCTTGAAAGTAAAATTGGAAAAATGGTTCCTGTAAATGAAATTGAAAAAGCCCTTGAAGGCAAAATGACGCGCGACGACATTGATGATGCAATAACCAAACTCGACATCAGTGGAACAATATTTAAACCAAAAAAAGGATATGTTTCAAGAACATAAAATGTGGGAAAAATTGAGAAGTGTTAATATAGAAGATAAAGAAAAATATGTCGGACTGTTTAGAATCTTAATTAATCAACTAGAGTCGGGGACATATAATTTTATAAATTATGAGGGAGAAGATTATTATATTATCAATGAGGAAAAAAGAAAAGGAAGCAAATTCGTCCACATCGTTCCTAAGGAATTAATAAATCTCTTCCAAGAAATGAAGGAAGGGGCGCCAGATGAGTTTTTAGGATTCAGCGTTTTAATTAATGATGTAAGGGTAAGTTGCTTCGGAGTTCCTTGCTCGGAATTAACTAAAGCAATAATAAACAAACAATAATCTCGCATTAACTGCTCGCTTTGGGCGGGCGAGCGACTTCGTGGTAGCGGCAAGTTGCCTTTACACATTTCGCGTGCGAAGTCTGGAGTAGGGCGGGGCACTTAAAAAATAAAAAATGCCAGAACAACAATTCAAAAGGAACACTGCATACAAACTTCGAATCGGCGACATTCTAATAGGAAAGCCAGTAATCAATGAAGAAAAGTTTGCATTCCTCGAACTAGGCGACAAAAAAATAGTCCGAGTAAACATCATTGGGAACATCGTTGACAAATACGAAAGCGAGGGTGAGCGAAAATATGTTTTTTTAACTCTTGATGACGGCTCTGGCCAAATAAAGCTAAAGGCTTTCGGCGACGACTTGGAAAAATTCAAATCGGTAGTTCAAGGACAAACTGTAACAGTCATCGGCGTTCTGCGAAACTGGAACGACGAAACATACATCGCTCCAGAAATTATAAGTGAACAAGATCCGAAATATCTTCTATTAAGAAAACTTGAGACTGAAAAAGAAAAAGCTGCGACTGCAAAACCAATTGAAAAGGAAGAGATCATGGCAATAAAAGACAATCTTCTCGAACTGGTAAAAAACTCTGAAGAAAATGGGGGAATAGAAACCGAAGAAGTTCTGCAGAAATTCTCTGAAATCTCACCTTCAATAATAAACCAAGAAATTAAAAGACTTCTTGAAGAAGGAATAATTTTCGAACCGCGCCCAGGAAAAGTTCGGTATTTGGGATAAAATGGAAATAATTTACTCCAAGCATTGGATTAAAAAACAAAGAGATAAGAAAGAAGATATCACTAATGATAAGATTGAGTTTGCAATAACCAACTCAAAAATATTCAATGATAAATACTGGACATCCACTCTAAATGCTGTTGTAAGGATTCCCCCATCTGGGAGAACCCTCAAAGTAGTCTACAAAAAGCTAGACCAAAAGATATTTATAATCACGGCTTATTGGTTAAATTAAGATGAAAGAAATAACATATGACAAAGAAGCAGACGTCTTAAACATTGATTTAGAAAATAAAAAATATTGGAAAAGTATTGAACTTCCGAATGGGATGGTCGTAGATATTGCAGAAGACGGAAGCATAATATCTATTGAAATTTTATGGGCGAGTAAATTCTTTTCCGGAGATGCGAAAAGAGTTATTGAAACCGCAAAGCCGGTTTCCTTGGATTAATTTTAACCCCGACGAGATTCTACTTGTTATTATCTCTTCTTTCGACTCGGCTTTTTACCAAACCTGTCATTGAAATAATAAGCAAGCCAGATTACTGCAACTAAACCAACAAGTAAAAGGATAAACTTAAGCCAGTCGTTCGCGAAATTCCAAAATCGCATTATGCCCCAAAGGAATACTCCAACGCCTCCTGCCATCAAACCTGCGCCGACAGCTTCAAGTCCGAAAACCAAAGCACCAAGAGCAATCACTGCAATTCCGAGAGGAAGAGTGATAAAAAAAATGTTTCTTGAATAAATCTCATTTGCACCTTCATATTCTTGCCTACAAACAAAATCTCTATCGCAATATCCCTGCGGGCAAGGTTCCGTAATACATCTTATTTCCTGCAGCGCCCACTGACCATCAACAGCCTCACACTGCGCTTGGTTCTCAATTACTTGCGTTGTCTTAAACTCATCGCAAAAATCAGTATATTCTGGAGAATCGTAAAACAAAGA
>JAHJUA010000050.1 GCA_018829425.1 Nanobdellota archaeon
GTTGGAACGAATAGGAAATGCTGAGAAAAAATTTGAAAGGAAGGTTGAAAAAAAGGTAATGGAAAATAAAAATCTTGTTATTGCAATAGGAGTTGTTTTTGTTTTGGTAATAATTATTGGAGGTTATGTTCTTTTTAATGGTGAAGACAAAGTTCCCGAATCATCTTCCACCGTAAGTTCTCTCGTTACAACTTGCGATGATTGGTGCGCAAACGAGCAATTAAGTGACTGGTGCGACTTTGAATTGAGTGCCGACACTGGAAGAGGATCCTGTTATGGATTTGCTAATAGCCCTCTTTATACACAATTGGGAGTTAAGAAATGTTCTGCTATCGATTGTAACAATAGACCTGTTGAAGACAATACCTGCATGGAGGGGCTTGGGGGAGTTTGGGATACTTCAAATTCTAATGGAGAATGTGATCCTGTAAATGGTATAACCAGATTTGTTGTAACTTCAACTGATGAGCCTCCTGTGGCAGGACAAGTCTGTTGTGTTGAATAATTTTAATTAATTCGTCTTAAGTATTTCTATTTTTCCTTTTGCCCAAGATAAGAATGAAGTTTCCTCAACTATTACTCTCAAGAAATATGTTTTCTAATCTATATACTCTAACCTATAACTTTTATAAGAGATAATTTAATAAGTCATTAAAATTTTTGACTTTATGGAACAGCCCTCTTCCATTTCGTATTTTCAAAAATATAGCCAATCTCAAATTGTCCGATTCTTGAGACAAAAAAAGTTGGAGGTATTAAAGACACATCCAAAATGGGTGAGCGCAATAAAAAAGGAAATGGAAAATCCGGAGCCGAGTTATACCTTGGTGGATTTAGAATATGTTTTTAATGTAAATGGGGAAGAAGCAGACATATTGTACAAATTGAGTTTTTTTGGTAGGCCGGATGGAAATCAATTTGACGGACAGAACATTTCAAGATTGTATCAGCAAGTTTACTCAAAGAAAGTCCCAGAAGGAAATAATGGAAAGGCAAGGGTGGAAAGAGTGCCTTCTAGCAGTCGAGAAGGATGTGGGAATTCTTCGGCAGTAAGCCTCTATATGAAAAACATTGGAAGCATACCTCTGCTCACTCCTCAAGAAGAAATTGCATTGGCGGAAAGAATAAAACAGGGAGACTCTAAAGCATTAGAAAAACTTGTACTGGCGAACACAAGATTTGTTATAAGCGTGGCAAAAGAGTATTGGGGGAGAGGAACTCCGTTAGAAGATTTAATTTCCGCGGGAAACATAGGGTTGATAAAAGCAGCCCAAAAATATGATGGGCAAAAAGGATACAAGTTCATTTCTTATGCCGTATGGTGGATACGCCAATCAATACAATCAACATTAGACAATGAGGGCAGAGGGATAAGATTGCCTATTAACAAAATAAAAGACATAACAGATTTGGCGAAGACGAACAATAGCTTATCAGAAGAATTGGAAAGAAAACCTTCAGTAGACGAACTAGCTGAAAGATTGGGAAAAAAGTCTGAGCGAATCCAACACCTTTTGGAAATAACCCAACCAATAAGAAGTTTAGATTATTCACCAAACGAAGAAGAGCAGGGAGATAGTGTATTGGACCTTACTGCAGACGAAGAACAACTTCCGCCAGATGCTGAGTTAATTCAAAAATCAATGAAAGGAGAAATTGTATCTGCTTTGGATTCTTTGCCGGAGAAAGAAGCATTAATATTAAGATTATATTTTGGATTTGAAGGGGAAGAAAGAATGAATTTTAGCCAAATCGGCAATCAAATTGATTTAACAAGAGAAAGAGTGAGACAACTAAAGGAAAAAGCGCTAAATAGTTTGAGGCATCCTTCAAGAGCAAGAAAGTTAAAGGAATATCTGGAAGAAGAAACGCCGCCTTATGTTAGCATGCTTGAAGGGCATTAAATCTTTTTATATTTAACTTAATCAAACGAGTTTTGTAAATATTCTCGTTACTAATGTTTTTAAGATTCCTTAAGGTATAGAACGCACTCTTTCAATAACTTATCAAAATTTTTATGATCCTTCCACCTTTTAGTAATAAACTCTCTTAGTTTCTCATGACCTGGGAATCCCCCATCTCTGAAGGAGATAAAAAACATATCCCCAAATTCGAGGTTTAGAAGAACAGTTAAAGCTTCCTTTAAATCCTCTTTTTTCTTTTCCCCTATTTCTTCTTTAATCCACTTTTCATAATGAAAATGAAAATGAAAATGCATTAATTCATGTGCGCATACATGAGTTGAAAGCAATGGTTGATTCAAAAAACTGGTATGAAACCATTTCTCTTCGACATTATAAGAACAAATCAAAATAGTTGTAAGATATACTGTAATCTTATTAAAGGGAAACTTCTTGCCTGTTATTTTTTCCAGTCTTTTAAGATAATTCTGTTCGTTTTCCTCCCATGATTTCTTGGCATCTAGAAGAAACTGATTAAGATAAGACGCATATTTTTTGTAATTTTCCTGTAAGAGAGGGAAAAAATTTTTTCTTGCCTCTTCCTTGCTCACCCCCTGAATCATTTTTAAAATATAATTCGGAAAACATCTTGCGCATAATTGAGCACTAAAATGGTCTTCGCTTTCATTAGCATTTTCATAGTAATTCTCAAAATCCCTTTCAATATCTAATTCAAAATTCAACAACATTTTTTCCCTTTTATTTCTTTTGCTGTATCTTGCTTTAACCAAAATAATGGGCATCCTCCGGAACATATCTCATGGCAACCGACACATTTATCCGACGGAAATTTCATAAGTTTCTTCCGTATTCTATCAGATTTTCCCTCATTGTATTTTCTAACAAACTCCCCCCCAGACATAAGTTCCCCATCTTTTTTGTAAATGCTGAAAAAAGGAAGGTCTGAGAATAATGTGCAAGGAAGAACATCCCCATTATAATCAAGACAAAAATTAGTTCCAGACAGTATGGAACATAAACCCCCAACAACTCCTTCTCGAACCAAAGGTTCATCAAAGTTACAGACAGGAACAGGAGTAGTGAGCATGACCTTGAAACCCTTACTTTTTCCATACTCATAAAGCCCATTGAATACCTCAGATCCTTGTTGAATAGTCAAAACATTTTGAGCTTCATTTAAGTCCTCCCTAAGCCTTGGCTGAACTAAGTTGAAACTGATGACTTTTACTTTATCCCCCACGAGGTCAATCAACTTCCCAAGACCCGAAGCATTATCTTTTGTTATAGTAGTATTGCTGACTTGTGTGTAACCTAACTTGGATGAATTTTGCATACCTTCCATTACCTCTTTGAAGCTTCCATTGACACAGGTCTCTCGATCGTGTGTGGTTTCATCATGACCTTCAATTGAAAATGAAATATGGCTCAATCCAGAGTTTTTCATTCTTTCTGCGAAATCATAATCAGATAATCTTCTACCATTTGTTATGAGGGTTATACCTATCTCTGCATCGGTCATCTTTCTTATGAAAGTTTCAATATTCCGATATACGGTCGGCTCTCCGCCCACTAATTTGACATCAGTAGCACCCACACTTTTTAATAATCTGATGGTATCTGACTCCGTTTTAGGATTCATCTCCCTTGCTCTATACTTTTGAGTCTCAGAACTAGCATAACACCACCTACACCTATTGTTACAATTATAAGTTGGAGCAACCCAGACAGTTCCAAATTCTTTTATGATTCCCATCTATCTGTGTCAGGAGTCCTATAAAATACCCCACAATGGCAACACTTCTGGCATACATCAGTAGCATATCCCTCTTCCCTAACTTTTTCCATTAGTTCATAAGGGACATCTTTCCCTTTCAGTTTCTTTCCCAACTCATCAGCAAGTTCATCCAATCCGTTAAATCCCATACTAAATAATACATCAAAGAATATATAAAACTTTCTGCAACTCCAATATTCTGTTGGCTCAATCTTTTTCTTCGTTTCCCGTTCAGTCTAAATTTATTTAAACATAAATCGGTAAATAATTAGATGAGGATAACGATAACCGGTCCAAGGTCGTGGGGAAGACAACTGTTTCCAAAATCGTTGCCAGAAAATTGAAATTAAAATATTGCTCTTCAGATGAAATTGGGGGCTTTGTTTAATAAGTCCTTAAATCATTCTACTTTTTAAACAGAAATCATTTCGGCTCATCAAATTCGACAATCTTAAATTTAGTTAAAAATGCCTTCTTTTCTTTTTCATCGTATCTTACCCCATAATGAAATTCCGCCCCCATTTTTCCAGTAGTTCCACTAAATTGCTTCTTTATTTTTGAAATTACTTCCCCTGTTTTTTGGTTTATAGTTTCTTCTCTATATTCTGATGTGGCGTTTCTTGGCTCAATAAAAAATACTTTCCCACCGATTCCAAATTCATTACAGATAACCTCGAGGGAGTTTTTGGTTTGCTTGCGTGGAAGGATATAATCCAAAGATTCATAAACTCGGTTGAAAATTGGGAATTGAATTTGAGAAGCACAATCCTTCATGAATTAGCCCATTGCATGCAAGATTATTATTCATATGATATGACTCTTTTTGAACATTTAATTGCTGACGGTTTAGCAGAACATTTCCAAAAAAAATTTCTTGATGGAAATAGGAATTCATTTACGAAGGTTATCTCTAAAAAAGAAGCAAAAAAAATCTTGAAAGAATTGGAACCTTGTTTAGACAAAACAATGGATGACGCCCCAGAGATTCATTCTAATTTATTCTTTGGAGACAAAAAATATGCCTCTGGAACAGGGTATACAATTGGATACTATTTAGTTGAAGATTACTTGAATAAAAATAAGAATATTGGTTGGAATAGTTTATTTAAACAAAAGCCTATGAAATTTAAGCAAAGTTTATTCCTTCAATTTGATTAAATCTTCCAACCAAGAAGATTAATGTCTTAGAGAGATTTATGCTACAAGGTTTTTTGGAATGGAAAAATATTTTTGGTAGTCAGAATATACGAAAGGAATTATATCATTGAGAATATAAGAACTTAAATACAAGGTTAATTAAAAATAGTTATGACTTGCCCTTTTTACAAGAGAATAGAAGAAAAGAATGTTTGTGAACAATACGGAGAACAAAGTGAAAATAAAGCTAGCGAGGAATGTCATGGAAATTTTGAATATTGTCTTCGGAGAGCTAGAAAACAAATGTTAGATGAGATTAGTGGAGGGAATTTCCCTGAAAGTATCCGTGCTCAAAGGACAGAAGCAATTAATGGAAAATTTTTAGATAACGGAAAAAGTTTCTTTTAGTTTCTATCTTTTGTTATCCCCTTTCCAGTAACAACACCCAAAAAGTTTAAATAGTAAAGTTAATATATTTCTATACGCTGAATAAGGTGTTACAATCAATGAGAGAAAGCGAATTTTCAAGTAAATCCAGTCAGGGAGTTTATTTTCTTGTAGCTTTTGCTGCTATTTTTGTTTTGATAAATGTGGCGTTTTTTGGGCTTTATGCTCCTAACGCAATTTCAAGCTCAGAGGCAGGTGTTCTTCAGCAGTCGCAAGTTAATTTGAATATCTACGACAGCGTCGTCGGAACGGGAAACGTGATTGTTCCAGAAACCCAAATTATAAAATCAAGTTCTAAGAAAAGTTCGAGTTCTTCAAATTCAGCGACGGTGAATTCAGAGTCCACGAGTTCAACGAATTCCGCTTTGGAAAAGTTACCTCAAACAGAAGAAGAGATTGTTCAGGTTGCCCGAAAAGTTGCCGGGACAAACCAAGCAAATAAAGTAACAATTCTTATTGGTGAGAGAAATCCTGACTTTAACAGCAACGGCATTGTTGATTTTCCTGACTTTTTGATGTTCGTTCAGACATACGGAAAAACGAGCGGCATGACGGACTTTGACACAAAGTTTGATTTAGTGGAAGATGGAACTATTGGCTTTACCGACTTTTTGGCTTTTGTTAAGGATTATGGGAAAGAAATAGAAAGTGAAAGTTTGCAGGACATTCTTGAGATTTTTTTCAGTTTTATGAATCCTCCACTGGAGACGAATTTTGCAGAAGGCGAGACGCTGGTAATTTCCGATGTTATCAATAGAATTCAATTCACTCCTGAAAGGGTTTCCGGATTGGCGAAGCCGGCGATTCAAAAAGTGGAGTCCTTAGATGGGAAAGTCAATGTCTTGGGATATGA
>JAHJUA010000051.1 GCA_018829425.1 Nanobdellota archaeon
AACTCCAGAAGGAACAATATTCTCAATGCAAAAAGGAGACTCTAAAGAACTTAGCATTGAAGAAATGAATAAGATACTGGAACTTTCAAAAGAATCAAAGAAAAATGTCTTTGCTAAAATTGAAAAGTTTTTGAAATAACTATGGAGAAAAAAATAAGTCTTGAGTCTGCGGAGATGGAAGGATTCAGCAAGTATGAAGTCGCGCGAATACTTGGAGCGCGGGCCTTGCAAATTGCGATGAATGCTCCTCTTTTGATAAAAATAAGTCAAGAAGATTTAGAGATGGTTAAATTTGACGCGCTAAAAATTGCAGAGATTGAATTTGAATCTGGAGTTCTTCCAATTTCAGTGAAAAGACCTTTCCCAAAGAGAAAAGATGAAAGGTTGAAGAGAGTGAAAGAACAGTCTGTCAGCGAAGAGAAAATCGAAAAAAGAAATGCTGATGAAGAAGAAGAAATCGCGAAGGAAGGAGAAATAATGGGGCTTGTTAATCCTGAAGAAGAGGATGATGGGGATTCTGAGGGCAGTGATGATGATTAGATTTCTGAAATTATAACTAATCCAAACAAGATACAGATACTCTGGTAGTGCTCGGTTTAAAGGAATATATTTCTGATGTTGAGAAGTTGACATTGTTATTATTGTTACATAGTAACAAGCCGAAAGGTTTAAATATCTTAGATTATTCAATAAGTTATGAAAAAAGGAACTCCAAGATTGTTGTGTTTACTAAGTGCTGTAGCAATTGGTGCTACGGCCATAAATTGTGATCTAGAACCAAGAACCCATGTAGAAGGGACTAAGGAAATTTTTGAAGATAGAAATATGTATTATTTACCAAAGGGATATTCTGTCTCTAAGAATAACATTAGTGATTTACTTGGTCTTGCTGGGAGAGATGCAGGAACAATCAATGAAAACGGGGGAGATTTTGATCCTAATAAACAGAGGGGGGATCTTATCTCTACATGCAAAAGAACAGACTTTAATTCGAATAAAATATTATCAGAATCAGAATTAAGAAAGAGGTTAAGGGAAGAATACAACTGGGATCCTAAACCACTTTAATTATTATCAATTTCACAAATCATATTCACTTCGGTGAAACATTCAATTTTTCTCAACATCAGAAACTAGAAATTATTAACATAGAGCGTTCGAGTACAGAGCACAAACCATAATTAACTTTATATACCAAAAGCGTTTTTCTATTTCATGGTTGTGATAAAGGGCGTTTCGGCAAAGAGCATTCTTGATTCACGCAAAGAAAAAACAGTTCTTGTTTCTATTGATACTAATGCGGGAAAGTTTTCTGCTTCTGCGCCGAATGGAAAATCTACGGGCAAGTATGAGGCGAAATCTTACATAAAAAATCTTCAAGAAGATATAGAAACTCTAAAAAAGTTTAGCGATTATTTTTCTGAAGAAATTATAGATGAATTTTCTGACTTGAGGCGTGTGGAAGATATTGTTGACAGACATGTTGGAGCGAATACGCTTTTTGCGTTGGAGTCTGCGATTCTCAAAGCGTTGGCGAAAGAGAAAAAGAAACAAGTTTGGCAGGTAATAAATGTAGGTGCGGCGCGAAAATTTCCGAGACTCGTGGGTAATTGTATCGGAGGAGGTAAGCACTCTGATTCAAAAAAGCGCAATCCTGATTTTCAGGAATTTCTTTTAATTCCTGACACAAGAGAAATCTTAAATGGTTCTCATACAAATAAAGATGGGAAGGTTGACGCGGAAATTATTTTGAGTAATGTTGATGAGAAATTTGTGAAGAAGAAAAATGACGAGGATGCATGGCAGACATCTTTGGATGACAAAAAAGTTTTGGAGGTTTTGAGCGACGTTAGAACAAACATGAAAGATTTTAGAAAAATCAAGGTCGATCTTGGTGTTGATGTTGCTGCTTCTGGATTTTCAAAAAGAAAAAGATATCATTATCTAAATCCTGTTTTAGGGAGGGACCGAGAAGAACAACTTTCTTACATTTCAAATTTGATTAAAAACTTTAGACTGCTTTATATTGAGGACCCTTTCGCAGAGGAAGATTTTGAAAGCTTTTCCAAACTCGTGAAGAAATTTCCGAATGCGCTTATCGTTGGGGACGACCTCACGGCCACAAATTATAAACGAGTAAAAAAAGCTATTGACGAAAAGAGCATAACTGCCTTGATAGTAAAACCAAACCAGAACGGTTCATTAATGGAAGTCCAGAGAGTTTGTGAACTTGCGAAGAAGAAAGGGATAAAAATTATTTTTTCGCACCGGAGCGGAGAAACCGAAGAAAATATTCTTGCGGACTTAGCGTTCGGCTTTGGTGCAGATTTTCTTAAGTGTGGAATAACTGGGAAGGAAAGAGAAGCAAAAATAAAGAGATTGATTGAGATTGAGAAAAGTCTCTGACACTGAAGAAACCTTTAAAAACTGATTTCTCTCTGAATTATTATGGTTGGAGTAATTGATGAAATTAAGGAAGTAGTTGAGAAAGGCGAGGAAGCTATCGCAGAAGTTGTTGAAGAAGTCGAAAAAAAGATTGGAGTTAAATCTGGCAAAGCGAAGGGGAAAAAATCATTGGAGAAAGAAGCTGAATCAGAATCGACTACTGGCGAGAAAGACATAGAAGCAAAAAAGAAAGCACTTCTTGAAAGAGTAAAGGAACTTAAGGAAAAAGTTTCCTCTGGAGAAATTAGTTCTGAAGAACTTAAAGAGAAAGTTAAAATAAAAAAGAAGGATATGCTTATTCCGCTTGAAGAATATGTTAAATCTGGAATTTATCTTGGAACAAAAGTTGTGACGCCAAACATGAAGAAGTTTGTTTATAGACGAAGAGCTGATGGACTTGCGATTTTCAACACAGATTTAATCGATGAAAAACTTCGAGAGGGTATTGAATACCTAAACGGATTTGCCCCCGAAGATGTTGTTGTTGTGTGCAAGAGAGAATCTGGATGGCGAGCAATTAAAAAGTTCGGGGAGATTACTGGAGTTAAAGTTTTCACTAAAAAATATCCTGCAGGAATTTTAACCAACAAAGCGCTTCCTGACTTTTTTGAAAACGAACTTACGGTTGTAACGGACCAATGGATTGACAAGAACGCGCTTAATGATACTTTGAAAGTTCACAAAAAAGTTTTGATGATTTGCGATACGAACAATTTTTCTAAGGGCGCTGACCAGATAATTCTTGGGAATAATAAGAGCCCTAGAAGTATTGGAATTATCTATTATCTTCTTGCAAGAGAATATGTCAAAGCGCGTGGACTTAAAGTTGAAGTTCCAGATTTGGAATGGTGGACTGGCGAGATTGA
>JAHJUA010000052.1 GCA_018829425.1 Nanobdellota archaeon
TTGTGTTCGCCATAGAATTTTATTCTTTCTGAAATATATAACTCTTTCACTTTTCAATCACCGAAATTCTTATAAACAATCTTATCATCCAATTTTTATGGGAATGCTTGGCGAAAGATTTTCGAAAATGGGTTACAACGCCCGAGAACAAGCTTACATTTATGGTGGAGCCGCAATTGGAGTGATAGCACCTCTTGTTGCCACAAGGTTATTAGTCTCTACTGGAATTGAATCTAATTTTTCTTTTGTCCAAGTATAACCTTAAAAGCGCTTCTAAATTAAGAATTCTATGAAAACATTTGAAGAACTTGGTTTGAGTCAGGATCTGCTGAAAGCTCTAGATGAAATGGAACTTACAGAACCAACAGAAATCCAAGAGAAAGTCATACCTCTCGCGATGAAGGATCAAGATATAATCGGCGGAAGCGCAACTGGCTCAGGAAAAACTCTAGCTTTTGGAGCACCAATAATCGAAAAAACAAAACCAGGAGAAGGACTTCAGGCAATTGTTCTAACTCCGACAAGGGAATTAGCAGAGCAAGTTTCAAGATCCCTAAAAGCCTTTTCTAGACACAGTACTCTAGAGGTTGTTACGGTTTACGGAGGAGTTCCAATTGAAGCCCAGATGAGAGCTCTTAGAAGAGCAGATATTGTCGTCGCCACGCCAGGAAGAGTTCTCGACCACATCTCAAGGAAGACAATAGACCTTTCAAAAATAAAAATTCTCGTTTTGGATGAAGCAGACAGAATGTTTGATATGGGATTCATCCACGATGTCACAGATATAATTGATCAGTGCCCAAGGAAAAGACAAACACTTCTTTTTTCCGCCACCATATCCAGCGAAGTTGTTATGATTTCAAAAAAATACATGAAAGACCCTAAAGAAATATCTGCCGAGCCAGAAGTTGATCCTTCAAAACTTAAACAAGTTTTTTATGACGTTCCTTCAAATCAGAAATTCTCGCTTCTTGTCCATCTTCTCGAACAAGAAAAGTCCGGATTCGTTATGATCTTCTGCAACACAAAAAGAAATGCGGATTTAATTTCAGGCAATCTAGAGAAATTTGGATTTAACTCTATGGCGCTCCACGGAAATCTCAACCAATCCCAAAGAAGTCGCGTTCTTGATCAGTTTCACAAGAGTGAAAAATTCATTTTAGTTTGCACAGATGTCGCCGCTCGAGGCTTAGACATCAAAGGGGTATCGCATGTTTACAACTACGAATTTCCAAAAACAAAAATAGAATATACTCATCGAATTGGAAGAACGGCACGAGCAGGAAAAGATGGAAAGGCAATTACAATTTTATCTGATCGAGATTATGATTCTTTCAGGAAAGCAACAAGATACGATTCTGCCAAGATTGAAAATGTTCCTCTCCCAAGATTTGAACAGGTTTTTATAAAAATGAATGACCCTTCTCCAAGAGGGAGAGATTCTGGAAGAGGTCCAAGAAGATTTGGTGGCAGAGATTCACGCGACAACAGAAGAACAGGAAGATCTGACAGAAGTTCAGGTAATAGAAGAAGGCCTGCTAGAAGATAATTATTTACTTTTTACGTCTGCAACTTCAACATTAAAGATAAGTTTCTTTCCTGCGAGCGGATGATTTAAGTCAATAATAATTGTGCTCTCTTTAACTTCATCAATCTTAACAGGGAAACTTTGACCTTCGGGAGATTGAACCATCAAGACCATTCCTGCTTCTGGCTCACGACCTTCAGGACTTTTCGGAATTGAATCTTTCGGAATTTCTTTTTTCAAATCTTCTTTTCTTTCACCATAAGCTTTCTCAGCAGGAATTTCAAACTCTTTCTTCTCTCCTTTTTCCATACCCTTTACAGCTTCCTCAAATCCAGGAATAACTTGCCCCGCACCAACTTCAAACTCAAGCGGGTGAGAGTGCTCTCCATGCTTCGACGAATCAAAGACAGTTCCATCTTCAAGCTTCCCTTCATATTCAAGTTTGACCTTATCTCCTTCTTTGATAACCATAAAATTTCCAGTTAAATAACCCTTTTAAGTTTTTTGATTTTAAATTTCCACACCAACGACATGTTTTTATAAGACAATCTCTTTTGGAGGTAAGAGAGATGATATTTGATAAAAGTTTTAAGGAGATTTTCTCGGCACAGCTTTTTGCAATTGTCGGGGGAATTATAGCAGGAATTGTTCTGGCGACATATCGGGAGATGATATTTCTTATTCCGGGAATGCTCATAGTAATTCCTGGCTTTATGGCGATGAGGGGAAATATAAGCGGAACTTTTGCTTCAAGAATTAGCTCTGGACTTTTTCTTGGCGTGATAGATCCTAATAAACCAGACCCCAAAATAATCAGAGGGAATTTAACTGGTTCTTTTATCCTTGCAATAGTTGTCTCCCTCGCTCTTGGAATCATCGCTTCAATATTCAATTATATTATTATGGGCGTTTTTGTTTATCAAATTGTCCTCATTCCATTGTTTGCAGGAATACTCTCTAATTTTATTTTAAATCCAATGACTCTCTTTGCAACAATGTATTTATTCAAGAAAGGTCATGACCCCAACAACATCATAGGACCAGTTGTGACAACTCTCGGGGACGTTACAAGTATAATTTCTCTACTGCTAGTCATAATTATAATAACCTAAAATGAAAACAAGAGAAAACATAAGAAAATATCTTGAGAAAATTCGGAGCCTGAAGAGAGAAAAGCACCATCCTATTATTCATGAAGTCCACAAAAAGCACAACATTTCCCATCAGACTCTTCTTTACATAAAAGAATATGGAAAGCGCTCAAATGTTTCCGGGACAATCGTTAAAGAGAGCCTAAAAATACTTCTCCTTGCGTCGATTATCAGTTCTTTTGGAGGGTTCGCTCTTGATCGCATTGAGCTTCTGTTTCTTTCAATTTATCCTCTAGTCCTTCTCCTCCCTTCTCTAAATAATATGATTGGAAACTATGGGACAATAATCTCCTCAAGGTTTTCAACAATGCTTTATGAGGGAAAAGTTGAAAAAAAATGGTGGAAGGATTCTGAACTGAAGAAATTATTTTGTCAAATAATGATTATAACTCTGATGGGCGTTATCTTGAGTACTGGGATAGCATTTGCAATAACACATTTCTCCCAAGGATTATCTTTTGATATGGCCTTAAGAGTCTTTTTCATTGTCCTAATAGATGCCGCAATTCTAGCTAACATCCTCTTCTTCATCGCGGTCTTCGCAGGACTTTATCTTTACAAAAAACAGGAAGACCCAAACAACTTTCTCATCCCACTCACAACTTCAATTGCAGATTTTGCAAATATGGTGATCCTTGCAGTTCTAATCTTAGTTCTCTTTTAGCAATGCTTGACTTTAACAAAACATTTTTAAGATTTGATACTGACAGAATACAATGACATTCAATCTATCTCCCAGCTCTCAAACTTTTGAATTCAGAATGTCTTGATGAAGGTTGTGAATGGTGTGAGAGATTTTAATTACAAGATGCTTAAAATGAAATCAAAAAACTTTAACGAGCGTTGCTATTCTTTGCTAATAAAAGTCCCAAAAGGGAAAGTTACGACTTACAAATTTCTGGCAGAAGCGTTAGGAACAAAAGCATACAGGGCCGTTGGAAATGCGATGAATAAAAATCCTTATGGCGCTTGGGGGAGGGCGGGAGGTTCCCCTCTAAAGTCGGAACTTGTTTCCTGTCATCGCGTCGTCTGTTCAGATGGAAAAGTCGGCGGCTTTGCTGCAGGAACTCCTGCAAAAATAAAGTTACTTAAATCAGAAGGCATTGAAGTCCTAAACGGAGAAATTAATCTTAAAGAATATCTTTTCAAATTTAATTAAAATGTCAAAGAAAAAAAGAAAACCAAATTATAAAGTTGTTTTCAATTCCATTGTTGCATTAGGATTTCTCGCTCTCGCATTCCTTCGTTCAAATTGGCTTTACATAATTCCTTCAGTTATACTTATGATTATTAATCAAAGAGAACTAATGCGGCCTAGAGATTAGACTTTCCCTTTTATCAAAGAACCAAAACCTTCTTTCGCAACGAAAAGACCCAATACAAACATTATCATGGAGATTGCTACAAGAGCATAATTCCCTTCTCCAAGATATCCTCCTGCTCTGAATGTCAAATAGAGAAGAGCAGAGAGAGTTGTCACGAGGACAAACAATGCAGGAATCAGAATGAATTTCACTTTTATTTTTCTCGACACAAAGTATGATGAAACGCTGATCATTGTTATGGAAGCTATAAGTTGGTTAGATGTTCCGAAGAGTCTCCAAAGAGTCTCGTAACTATTTGTAATTGCAAGCAGCCATGCAGGAATGAGAGTTATAATTGTCGTGACAAATTTATTTTTCAATTTAGGGGCAAGATTTTCAGAAATTATAAATCTCCCCAAACGAGTAGAAGTATCGACGGAAGTAAGTATGAACTGATTAACCATGAATGCCCCCAAGAGACCCGCTACTCCAACTGTTAGAAATGGAATGACATTCCCGACGATGTTTCCAAATCCAGTTGAGAAAAGCACAATCCATCCTTTCTCTAATGTGGTTTGGAAGGTCCCTTCTCCAACACCCCAACCCAATCCAGAAATCGCAACAATGGTTACAAGAATTGCAAGTAGTCCTTCAAGAAGCATTCCCCCATAACCAATTGTCTTCCCGTGACTTTCTTTTGAAAGTTGTTTGCTTGTTGTTCCCGAAGAGACAAGCCCGTGGAAACCAGATATCGCTCCGCAAGCAACAGTTATGAATAAAATTGGCCAAAGGGGAAATATGCCTCCTGCAATATAAATTGGAGCGTTAATTGCTGGCCTTGCAATAAGAATCGCGATAAACCCAAGGACAAGGATTATTGCCATTTGTATTGCGCTGAGATAATCTCTCGGTCTTAAGAGAATCCATACTGGCGTGACTGAAGCGAGGAACGCGTAACCAAAAATAATTGTAATCCAGAGATTTTTCAAAAGTGCAGGATTGTCAATGCCGAAATTTACTGGAACTTGGTGCCCGATCCAAACGGAGAAGAAAATTAAAATTATTGATATGATGCTTGCGTATTTATAATTCCATTTGTATTTTTGGACTCCCAATCCAAGAACAACGGCAATAAAAGTTATAGTTAATAATGGAATTACCAAATCTGGCTTTTCAACAATGCTATCTGCGGCGGAAACGCTGAAGACTGTTATTACCAAAACAAGAGTGAGCCAAATCATCAATCCGAAAACCCATCCTGCTCTTGAACTAAGATATTTCTTCGCTATAACTGAAACACTCTTTCCCTTGTTTCTTACTGAAGCCATAAGTGAAGTGTAATCGTGCGTAGCTCCAATTAAAACAGCGCCGAGAAGAATCCATGCAACAACCGGGCCCCACCCAAAATAAAGCACTGCAAGAATCGGCCCAATTATTGGTCCCGCTCCCGCAATAGAAGCAAAATGATGGCCAACTAAAAATGGTTCCGACGCCGGAGAATAATCTGCATCTTCCTTATGAGTAATTGCTGGTGTTTTATTTCTATCGTTAATCTTTAATCTCTTTTCTATAAATTTGCCGTAAAATCTGTATCCTAAAAAAAACCATGCCAATGCTATAATAAGAATCCATGCTGAGCTCATTTAATCACCTTTTTGATATTAAGAAAAACCTGTATAAAAATCTATCTCGTTAAAAGGGAGCCAATTTTATAAAGTGAATTATCTTCTCGTGCATATGGACTGTGAAAAATGTGGCCACAACTCTGATAGTGGTAGAGAAAAATTCGGCTCTCCTCTCTGCACGGTTTGCTTTCATCTCGCACCGGAAGAGAAAGATTCTTTCTCAGAATATGTCGGTGAAAAAGTAGATGGCTCTCTCTTAGGAACATTCAGAAAACATTTCAATCCTGGTGAGAAGCAGAAGAAGGGGATGATAAAAAAAGCAATTCGCGGCGTAACAATGTCAAGAGCGCCCTTCGGTTACAAAATTGAAAAGGGAGAACTTGTTCCTGCTGAAAACTCAAGAGAGATTGAAGAAATATTTGAAGAGTTCCTTGACAATAAAGTGAGTTTGAGAAAGATCGCGGAAAAACATAAACTTTCAGTCAATGGTCTAAAAAAGATTCTTAGAAACTTCACATACATTGGAAAAATAAAATTCAACAATGAAATTTATGAAGGTAATCATCAAGAAATAATTTCTTCAACACTTTTTAATCACGTTCAGAACCAACTTGAGGCAAGAAAAATAAAATAATTATCTCTTAGAACTTTGTCTGCTCTTTCTTGCTTTACTGTCTCCAGGCTTGTACGCTTCCTTTCTCCTCACATCTGAAACAAGAAGATTTCTATCGTAATCAAGGAACGCCTTTTCAACATTCTTATTTTTAGTAATCTCAACAATTGCTTTAGCGAGAGCAACTCGCGCAGCATCTATTTGCCCTTTTTCTCCACCACCATGAACATCTATTTCAACATCGAAGTTTATTTTTCCAAGAACATGTTCTGCAATTTTTAACGGCTCTTCAATTTTAAGCTTGTCTAAAAACTTGAAAATCTCATACGGTTTTTTGTTTATAGTTACTCTTCCTGTGCCTTCTGTAGCTATGGCTCTTGCGATCGCCCGTTTCCTTTTACCTGATGCTATTACTTTGATATTCATTTTACTTTCCTTAGTTCTCTAACTTGAATCGACTTAGACTTTATTTCTTTTCCACCAACAATCTTTTTTTCTTTTTCAAATTCAGGAGGAATTCCAACATAACATTTTATTCTTCCGAAAGCCACCTTTCCTCTTCCGAATCTGTGGTTGGGCATCATTCCTCTTATGGCCCTCTTCACTATCATGTGAGAATTCCTAGAATGTTTGGGACCCTTTTGACCAGAACCAACTCTTCCTCTTTTTCTCTCAAAATTCGCTTCTATGTCTACTTTATTTCCTGTGATTCTGACTTGTTCGCAGTTTACTATTGCAATCTCTTCTCCCTTTAGAGCTTCTTTAGCAACATAACTTGCAAGCCTTCCCATTACCGCATTTTTTCCATCTATTACTTTCATTTTATTTTTTCAAAACCAGGACGCCTTTAGCTTCCGGATTTTTTTTAATTTCCTCGATGATAGTTGAAGTTTGAATCTTTGACTTTAATAGTTTCTCTTTAGCTCTTTCTGAAAATCTGAGGGCGATAACTTTAACTTTTTTATTCAATTCTCCTCCAGAAAGGACTTTTCCAGAAACAACAACACTTTCACCGTCCTTAACTTTTTCTTCTATTTCACTCAAATTTAAATTTAAAGAATTTTTTCTTGGACCGGAAAGAATACCTGCAACTTCCATCCAACCTTTTGCCTTCTTAGCAGCAATCACAGTTTCAACTACACTTCCAGTTTTTTTTTGAAGCTGCTTTTCTATTTTTGTTTTTGTTTTAACCATTTTTACTAACTAATAACAGAAGAATTTTCTCCTGCTAACGCGATTTACTCGCAGGTACATATTTTTAGGATGATTTGCTTATTTAAAGGTTTTGATTCCCAATCTTTTCTTAAACTCAGCCAAATCCTTTTTCATAAAATGACCGCCAGCCGCAGGAACATGGCCGCCTCCATCAGCACTATCAAAACCTTCAATCAATTTCTTCACAAATTTATCACAATCAAACTTTTTGTCCTGTCTCCTAATGCTAACATTATAAAGATTTTTATAAGGACTAAGAAGAACAAAAATCTTGTTTTGTTTTCCCATAGAAAGAATTGTACTCACAATTGAATTGATTTCAAATTTAGAATCAAACTCATAAAACCACCCCTCTTCGAAAGATTCCTTTCCCTTTTCAAAATCCACTATGGCCTTATCAATTTCAGATTGAACTTCGTTGGCAAAATTCTCCAAATCTCCTATCTCGCCAAAGTTATCGCCAATAGAATCATAAACTTTTTTTGGATTATCTTTGAAATAAATAAGCGCCATTGAAAGTGTTTTTTGCAATTCCCAAAACTTCCCACTCTTCCTAACATAACCGTTAACATGCTCCAAACTATCTCCATATTTCCTCATAACTTCATTCAACCATTTCTCTGATTTGATGTGGCAATAGTCTGAGATACATGAGCATGCAACAAGCCAGTCAAACTTTTCTAAATTTTTAATCTTTGAAAAAAGTTCATAGCATAAGTATCCTGCAGAATAACCATTTTCTCCTTTTATCAAAACCGTTTTTTCAGAGTTTAGGTCGTTGGTCTTATGGTGGTCAATTATCAAAACTTCTGCAAAATTTTCTAAAGCCGCAACAAAATTTTCATCCTTAATATAAATGTCTGTAAAAATAATTTTCTCAACTCCGGCAGATTTCAGTTCTTCTGCTAGCTCAATATTCAAGTCAGTATAACCCACAAATCTCAAAAGGTCCGCATTAAAAACCTCATTAGCTATTTTTGCAGAGGTAATTCCATCAAGATCAGTGTGACTTATCAAAGCAATCTTTTTGCCTTTCGATTCCGAAACAAATTTCAAAAATCTTTCTTCAGTTCCTAGTTCTAATTTCATATGCGGGAGACAGGATTCGAACCTGCGTAAGCACTAAGCTACAAGAGCCTTAATCTTGCCCGTTTGACCACTCCGGCACTCCCGCTCGTAAGGAAACCTATGCTTCCTCGACACTCAACCTTCTTTAAATTACTGTTCAAGGCTAATGTGTCCATGCGGGTGAAAGGATTCGAACCTTCGTAAGCACTAAGCTAACAGATTTTGAGTCTGTCCCGTTTGACCACTCCGGCACACCCGCGCAAATACTGACAAGAATACTAAAACAATCTATTTTTAAAATATACCTATGAAGCCTTAGAAGCTAACTTTCCAATCTCATTCAAATCTTTTTTCAAAGTTTCAACCGACTTCTTGAAGATATCGCTAACTCCTATTTGACCAAAACTCTCGACGGTGACCACAAGTTCGTCCTTGACTTCAACTTCTGCAGTCTCCCTTTTTTTGTTCGCGATTCCTTCACAGACATCTGCGATTTCTTCCACCCCATCGTCTCTTATTGTTATTTTATTTCCTTTCTCAACAATTTTTATTCCAGGGCAAACTCTTTTAACTTCTTCAAGAAATTCTTTATCTAATGTTACCTCAGTCACATTCCTATAAAACATTAAACCTGGAGAAAATTTAGAATGTTCTGTGCCTGTGCCTTCTTTAGTTATCGCAGTAATGACCAGCTCTTGTCCTGAAGAAAGAAGAGTTATTGGTATTTCTTTGTAAACAACTTCAAAATCACCCTTAAAATCTCCAGAGAGAACAAATCCTTCTTTTTTTGTTTCGAGCTTTAGTTTGCCCCCACTTTTTCCTGAAGCTTTTGCCTTCAATGGAATGAGTCCGATTCTGTGAGCAATTGTTTCATCATAAAGTGCAGAATCATTCCTTGAGATTTCAACTTCATCAACAGCAGTTATTTGGATATGATTCACATATCTTCTTATTGAATTTGCAAGTGTCTCGCCAATTTCTGTGGTGAAAATTATTTTGTTTTCTGTTTTTTCTAGTTTATTCATTTTATTCTCAACTTTATTTTTTCTGCTTCTCGTCTAAGAGTTACATATTTCGCTCTTAACTCTCGTTTGTCATATTGAGGGAGGTCATAAGTCTCAGCATCTTTGAGATACTCTTCTACTTTCTCAACCCTATGGTCAAATAGGATCTGAGCTTCAGGGGTCCTTCCCATAGTAACTGCTAATCCTTGAGTATCTTCTATCATTCCTTCTATCAACACCTTTAATCCTTCACGAATTTTTCTCATTCCATTGTTTTCTGCCATTTTATTTAAGGCCTCCTTCCACGACGACCACCCTTCTTTTTCGGACCACCGCGAGGGAATCTTGTCATATCTAAAATGTTTAGTATTTTAAACCCTTCTCTCGAAATACTCTTTACTATTGCGTTTGCCCCAGGTCCTGGTGCAGGGTTTCCTGTTTTCGCCCTAATTCTAAA
>JAHJUA010000053.1 GCA_018829425.1 Nanobdellota archaeon
GCTGAAAGTCCAGGGCCGGGATTTCCTGAAAGAGTTTTATCTTCGAGGATGTTGAATGAATACGACGAAAGTCCAGAGTAAGCGACGGTGCAGGTGGATGCTCCAGGAGTTTCAACTTGAAGGTACCATGTTAGTTCTGAAGGTTTTCTATTTTGAGAAAGGAGCCAGTCTTCTGCTTCTTGAACTTGTGTTCCGGCGTTGGAATTTTTGAGGGCGAGGATTGCTTCTGCAGTTGTTTTCAATTTACACGACGAAGAAGTGGAAGAAGACCAGCACCCGTCGTCTGTTGAACCCGAAAGAACTTCAGACCGGCACTGCCCAATTGAAAGTAGAGAGAATATTTTTTCTTCAGTTGAAAGTGCGGCGCAGTTTCCTTGAACTTTTTTATTAAGACAAGAATACGCGGCTTCGACTTTATCTGTTTCAGTAGTTTGATTTACGGCGGCGCTCACGAGGGAAAGAGTTGCTATAGCAAAAACAAATAAAATCCCGAGAAAGGCTAACCTCTTTTCCATACTATTCATAGACGAATGTTATTTTTAAAATTATCTTTGATGGAGATGGTTACTTCTCTTCCAACTTTTAGGAGGATATTGGAATTTGTAAGTTTTGTTTAAATTATTTCTTTTTTTCTTTTAAACTTTTAAGTAAAGTGGATTGAAGTTCGTTATAATCTAATCGACGATCTTTGGGATTAGTATCTGCAGTTTCAAAAAGCTTTATTATTTCAGACTCGGAAGGATTTGTTTGATGAAACCATTCTACATAAGATTGATAAGCTGCATCTGTAACCCAATAATCCCTTATTTGAGTATTATATGCATCCACCCTAAAGCGAGTAGGTGTTTCTATTATTTCTTTTTTAGTTTGTTCAATGGTTGGAAGAAGTTCTTCTAAAGTAAGAAGTCTATCTTGGCCTTTGTCAGCTTGTTTAAATAAGTTTTTTCTAGAATATCGGCTAGCGCTTTTTATAAGTGCGCTAACTGGGGGTTCACTAGTATAACTAAATTCACTATCTTCAAAAGCAAATAATTCTTGATAAGCTGCCTCTGTTAGCCAGTAACCATCTAAAGGTCTGTTATATTTAGTCATTAAGACTTCTTGTTTGACTAATGGTCTAGATGTGGAACAACCAATTATTAAACTTAAAGAAACTGCTGCCAAGGTTCTGTAGAGGTTTTTCATTGTATAAAATACGAAGTGAAGTTATTTAAAATTATCTTTGATGAAGATGGTTACTTCTCTTCCTTATTTTTCTTTTTGCTTCTTGGTTTCTTTGCGGCCTTCGCGCGCGCTTCGTTTTCTTTCGCGTTTTCTTTCGCGCGCTGTGCCAAAATCCAGAGCTTTCTTGAAACGAAGCTAACTGGATTTTTGAAACGAAGTTCTTCTTCAGTTGGAATCACGCCGATGCCCTTGTAATAGTCTTTATCATAGTTCGGCGGCAGAACCATTTTGTTTCGATAACTCCATTCGAGCTGCGTTTTTATGTAGCCGTCTTTAAGAGGAACTTCATTTTTCTGATTCCAATCTTCCAAACGAGACTCTAGTTCTTTTCTTTCCAAACCTATTGCTCTGAAAAAATTAAGAAGAACAAAAACGGAACGTTTTCTTCCATCTGAAACTCCGACAAGAATTTTTTTAATTGACGGCGGGATTAAATCTTCGGAAAGATTTGTGATTTTCATTGGCGTGAAATCTGAACGAGGCGTAGAGCCTTTTTTTTCATACGATGGAGATTCTTTCTTTTCTTCAAGACTTCGGTTTTTATGCCAGTCAAGCGCTTCGCGGAGAAGTTCCGACGCTTCGCCTTCCTCAGATTCGGGCATGAAGTTTTTTATTTTAACTTTGAGAGGGTCTGCGTCTTTTGGTTGAAAATAACTTATGTAGTCTGCTTCGAAAACTGCTGAAGCGAGAGATGTTTTTTCATGGAGACTGTAAGGCATCCTGAACAAATGCCGTGGAGAAACGAGGACCAAGTCTGGAACCACATCTTTTGGCGCTTCAAAGTCTCGGACATATTTGCTGAATCCTGCGCTCGCTTTTGTTAATGCTGTTATTTTTTCGATGAGTTCATTTTTTGAAACATCCATTATGAATTGAGTTATTATTCGCGGCCATTCTGGAAACATCTCTGAAGTTTTTATGCCGTTGATTTCTTCCGGGAAAGCTTTCCAAGGCACGATGAGGTGGAATCCTTTTGAGCCAGAGAATTTTACGCCAATGTTTTTTATTCCGTAGAATCTTAAGATTTTGATTATGATTTCTGCAAGAATTTTGCTGTAGTCTAAATATTTGCTGTCAATGTCAAGAAGCAAATCCCATCCTGTTCTTATGGAGTTGAGCTGCTTTGGAGTCATGCCAGTTTGAATTTCTAGAGGGTCTTTCCATATTTCTTCTGAACAATGGAAACTTGTCGCGCCTTTCTTGACCATTTGAAAAACATCTCCAGGATATTGAAGAGAATCCGGGCGCTTTCCAAAGCCTTCAAAATAACGAGGGACGATTTCTCTGTCTTGTGAGAATTGGAAGATGGCTTTTTGGACTTCCGGCTGAGAATAATAAAGGTGTGTTAAATTTCTGATTCTTTGCTCTCTTGTGCTTTTCTCTTTTGGTTCTTCTGGCTCGATTTCGGGGTTATCAGAAGGCATTTAACTAAATTGCATAAAAGATTTATATAGATTTGTAGTTTATTGTTAAGAATAACAATGCTTAAAAGGAGACGTCTTTTTTAATTAAAATGCTTGTAAAACTTGAAAATCCTAGTTTGTTGGCGCGTGCAATTGAAATCATCTCAGAGCTTGTGATGGAAGTTCGCGTCAAGGTGAATGACGAAACGGGACTTAGTATTACTGCTATGGATCCTGCAAACGTGGCGATGGTTCGATTCGTGCTGCCTAAAAGTTCTTTCGCTCAGTTTGAAGCTGGAAATGAAGTTCTTGGAATTAATCTTGATAATTTAAAGAGGATACTTAAAAGATGTGGAACGACGAGTTCGTTGACTTTAGAAAGCAAAGAAAACACGCTGGACATAAATATTCAGGACAGAATAAAACGGAATTTTAGTTTGAGTCTTATAGAAATTGATTCTGAGGACAAGGACTTGCCGACAAACCTTGAGTTCAGTTCAAAGATTGAAATGAAGTCGCAGGATCTCGTTGATTCCGTTGAAGATTGTTTGGTTGTTTCGGACAGTTGTTCATTTATTGTTAAAGATGGAAAGTTTATTGTTGAAGCGAAAGGATTGAATTCAGCGAGGTCGGAATTTTCAAGCGATGAAGCAAAGATTGAAGCGGAGAATTGTAAGTCGCGTTATAGTTTGGAATATTTGCAGAAGTTTGTGAAAGCGTCAAAACTTAATGATACAACTGTTTTGAGATTTGCGAACGAGCATCCTCTTAGAGTTGATGTAAAAAACGAGTTGATGGAAATTTCTTTCTTGCTTGCGCCTCGTGTTGAGACTGATGATTAAATCCAACGCCTGACTCTTTTTTGATAATCAAGATACTTTTTTCCAAACTTTTTATTTAGATTCTTTTCTTCAATAGGGATTGTGAATGTATCTGTTAAAATTACGAAGATAAGAGGAATAATAAAAGTGGCTAGAGAACCTAAAAATATTGAAATACCCAATAATGTTAAAGCCATTCCGAGGTAGGTGGGATTCCTTGAATACCTGAATGGCCCATAGGTTACTAACTTGTTAGGGATTTCAAAGGGTCTTATAGTCGTTTTTTCCTTTCTAAAATTGTATGCTACCCAGATTAGATTTAGATAAAGACCGAAGAGAATTAGGGGAATTCCTAGATAGATGAAAGGATAAGAAATGAAACTTACTACAGGGAAAGCGTAATGAAGAATTATTTGCAGTGCGATAAAACCTAAGAAATAATCTGGAGTCAGACTAAGCTTCATTAGTGATTAATAGAAGAATAGTATTTATATTTTTAGAAAAAGTAATCTCTCTCGCCGTCGCAAAATTCCAACAAGATTTATAAATAAAATTTCCCTGTAAAAGCTATGAAAAGAGTGAGTGATAAAAGGGGACAGGTTACTATTTTTATTATAATCGCGATTGTTATTGTCATGGCGGTTATCGGTTACTTTTTTATATTGCCGCGAGCGGGGACAACAGAAAGTTCTGCAGCGTTTAACGAAGAAAACCCACAAGCATTTATGCAAACATGTCTTGAGGCGCCGCTCGCAGAAACCATTCAGAAAGTTTCCCTTCAAGGCGGAAGTGTTAATCCAACAAACTATGTTCTTTACCAAGACAATCCAATAGCATATTTGTGTTACACGAGCGAAGATTACAGCACATGCGTTGTGCAGCAGCCGTTGCTGAAGCAACACATTGAATCTGAAATTGAAACTAATCTTGCAATAGATGTTAGTGATTGCTTCAATTCTCTTACGGAAAGTTATCAAAAGGCAAAATATGAAGTTTCTTTGACATCTGGAGAAACAAATGTTGAGTTGCTGCCAAACAGAATTATATTGAGTATGGGCCACATTCTTACAGCGACGAAAGGCAGCGCGAAAAGGTTTGATGGGTTTAATATTGCGGCGGACAATAATCTTTATGAACTTGTAGGAATTTCAAATTCAATAGTAGAATGGGAATCAAACTACGGCGACTCTGAGACGACGCTTTACACAAGCACTTACAGTAAATTTATGGTTGAGAAAAATTTAGGGCAGGATGAATCTAAGATTTATGTTTTGACTGACATAAACACTGGAGATATTTTCCAGTTCGCGTCGAGGAGCATTCCACTGCCTTCAGGATTCGGGAGCATAAACATTTAAGATGGAAAATAAAGAGGGATTGAGCAAAAAGAAAATTATTGTATTTTCAATTTTGGCATTTGGAATTCTAGTTCTTGCGTTTTTGGTTAATGTGAAAAATGTTAATGCGGTAGAACCTTCGACACAGGAAGCTTTTGTTTGCGCGGAAAGAACTATTAGCGGCGCGTGGTGTCAGAATGTTCCTGAAAGCGAGGCCGATTATCCAAATTATAGAAAAGCGCCGACATCTTGCAGTTCAACTTCATTCTGTAAACCTGGAACGTGCGTCGATAGTTTTGAGGGACTTTGTCAAGGAAACACGCCACAGATAGTTTGTGAAGATAACGGAGGGATTTGGAGCACGAAGAAGCCGACTGAAATTCCACAATGTGGTTTAGGTTGCTGTTTCATCGGCGACGATGCGAGCTTTGTTACGCAAACTCGTTGTTCAACACTTTCTGCAGCATATGGGATAAATACTGAATTTGATAAAAGAATAAAAAGCGAGGTTCAATGCATTGAGAGCGCATTTCCAAAAGAAAGAGGCGCATGTGTTATTGACGACGACTTTCAAAGGAATTGCAAACTCACGACGAGGGAAGAATGCCAGACTATTCAAGGAACGTCGGGTGACGGAACGGACGTTGAATTCAATGGAGGGTTCTTATGTTCTGCCGAAGCTTTAGGAACTGTTTGCGGACCAACTGGAGGAGCAACACCTGATAAAGTTAGGACTATGCTTGTTAATGGAAGAGATGAAGTTTACTTTGCTGACAGTTGTGGAAACCAAGCGAATGTTTATGATGCTTCAAGAATAAAAGACCAAGAATATTGGACTAAAATAATAAAACCGGAGGACAGTTGCAAACTAACTTACGATAGTAATGAAAATCCTAAGAACTCGGCAACATGTGGAAGCTGCAAATATTCTGATGGAAGCATCGGAAAAACGTATGTGAAAAATGAACCTATAACGCCTATCCCGCCCCAATATGGAAACTTTGTCTGCGCTCAATTAAGTTGCAAGTGGGAAGGAAAAACGTATCAGCACGGAGAATCATGGTGTTCAAGCACGGCGAATTCAGGATTGGAAAATAATCCTGGTGCTGAAAGCGCACGACTCCTTTGCCAGTTTGGCGAATTCAGCGTTGAGAGTTGTTCTCTTAGTTCTTCTGTTGGAAGAAACAAAGTTTGCATGGAGGAAATTATCGACGATAAAACCGATGATGGATTCAACTTCGCAGGATGCAGAATAAACAGATGGCAGTTTTGTGTTCTTCAAGATAATAAAAAAGATTGTGAAAATGCAGATCAAAGAGATTGTAAATGGGCTCC
>JAHJUA010000054.1 GCA_018829425.1 Nanobdellota archaeon
CGAATGTTATTAACATGATGAGGTTTATGTTGAACGCGAAAAATCCTTATGAAGTTCTTGAAGAAAGCAGTAAGAATCGCACGATGCATGATAGGTACAATCAAGTCGAATCCAAATATCGGCATATCTTTCAAAAGGCGACTCCCTCTGGAAAAGAAAATGGGAAAATTCTCTTCTTTCAATACGGCGGAGACTTGAGTATAAGTTCTGATTTGTCAAACGAGTTAGCTTACCTTTTTCCCGAGAAATTGATTGTTGTTCTTTACCTAAATGGGCTTAAGGCAAATATTTCAATGCGCGGAAAGAAAGCGAGGGATACATTTTTGGAAGCGATAAAGGATATTGAAGGTGCGAGAGGGGGGGGTCATGAGATGGCTGTCGGCGGACAAATCAGCGTTGAGGACATCGCGAAGTTTAGGGAAAATTTGGAGAAGGGGATTTGAGGATTATAAATAATTAATCAGCAAATTTTTAAGATGAGGTCAACGTGTTAATAGAGATGACGTTTAAATTTCTAAAACAATTTAAGGGAAAAAGAATCTACTTACTTTGGGGTATTCTTTCACTCTTTATACTCTCTTTGGTTTTAATTTCTTACAATTCTCAAGATGATATAACCACTAAAGCAATCTCCGAAGAAGATAGTGCTAAAGAAGAAATACTTCTTGAAGAAAATATGTTTAGAGAAATTTTTGAGAGTCCTGTTTCTGAAGAAACTAAGGAATTATACAGAGTCACAAAAATTATTGATGGAGATACAATAGAAATAGATACTGGAGAAAGAGTAAGATTAATCTGTATAGATACACCAGAGAAGGGGGAATATTATTATTCTGAAGCTTCAAATTATCTCACTGGTTTAATCTTAAACAAAGAGGTTGAGTTTACAAAAGATATCTCAGAAACAGATAGATATGGGAGATTGCTAAGGTATGTTTATATTGGAAGGGATTTTGTGAATGAGTTAATTGTTTATAATGGATATGGAAAAGATTATCCTTACAAGCCAGATATAAGCAAGTGCCCAATAATTAAACAGGCAGAGAAATACGCGAGAGATAATAATCTAGGAATATGGGGAGAAAAAATAGACGAGCAGGAGGAACAGGAAGAAGCGATTGAAGAGCAAGAAGAATCTGAAGAAACAGTAGAAGGGCAGGAAGAGGAGGAAGAGCAGGAAGAAAGCAGCCCTTCTGATTCAGAGATTATCTGCAGTTATGATGCTTATAATTGTGGAGATTTTTCAAGTTGTTCAGAAGTTATGAGAGTTTTTAGTGCTTGTAATTCTGATGTTCATAGATTAGACAGAGATAAAGATGATATCCCTTGTGAAAACTTGTGCGGATAAACGGGATAAAAGGGTTTGATTTTGTTAAAGGTTCTCGTCCACCCGAGAATAAATTAGCGCGCTCCACGCGAGATGCAAAAATCACAGAGTGATTTTTGACGAAGATAATTATAACCTACACAGTTGGAATATCATTTCCTCGCACGATTTCACCTGATTATCAGTTATTAAATTTCGGCGCGACAACGACGGAGAAAAAATCACCACAGAAAAGTATAAAAAGAAGCGCGTCTTATTTTTTCCATGAATACTAGGTTGATAGTTAGATGGAAGAATTCCCACAAGGGATCTTGTGTCCTGACTGGCTTAGTGTTTAATAAAAAGCCTATTAAATACATAGTCGCTTAATTCGTTCAGATTTTCTGACCAGATTGAATTGAGCGCGATTGTTCTTAGTTCTATTTGGGTTTAAGATTTCTGAAAATTAAGTATTAAAAAAGAAAATGAAAAGTGTAAATGCAACAAGTGTGATGGAAGAAGATGAGAAGTTGGTTCTAGACAGAGAACTTAGTCAGCTGATGGAATCCACGCTTAGAATGGAGAATGAGCTTGGGTTGATTTTAATGGAACATCGAGAATAGCTAGTAACTCTTGCCTATGTAAACGACTTCCGTAGCCTTCTTGCCGCAAATAGTACAATTGCTCTTAGGGGTTTCTTTCTTGTTCGCTAATGTTCCTCGAACATCTGCGCCTATTTCTCTTTCTACTTTTTCCGCGCATTTAATTCCTTCAGTCCCGACAGAACAAAAATCAGCTTTTGCAATTTTCCCACTATCAACTGCTTTTTTGATTTCTTCTTTTGTTTTACAATTTACAACTCGCGAGTTTGAGAACTTGTCTGCCTTTGCTTTAAGCCGCTTGTCATAATCTTCAGAATATTTTTTCATTTTGGACAAGTCTTTAAGTTTCAGAACTTCTTTTTTTTGTGAATCTCGAACGAACAGGGTTAAGGATTTAGATTTAATTTCTTTTTCTCCAACTTCAATTCTTAAAGGAACACCTTTCAATTCCCACTCGTTAAATTTCCATCCTGGGCTATAAAAATCTCGGGAGTCAATTTCAACTCGGAAACCCTTGAGTTTTTCTTTTATTTCTTCAGAGTATTTTATTACTTTCTTTTGATTTTCTTTTTTGTATATTGGGACGATTATTATCTGTGTTGGAGAAATAGAAAATGGGAGAATCAATCCTTTGTCATCTCCATGCATTGAAATTACTGAAACTAAAATTCTTGAAATTGCTGGGCCGTAAGCGGTTGTCCATAAGTAGTCTTCTTTTCCATCTTCGTTTTGAAATGTTGCCCCAAATGCTTTTGAGAACTTTTGTCCCATAAGATGCGTTGAAGGTTGTTGGATTATTTTTCCATCTGGCATTAAGACGTCGCTGCCAATTGTATATTCTGCTCCGGCGAATTTATCCCACTCTGGTCGCTTTAAGGGAAGGAAAGGTATTCCGAATTTTTTATGCATTATTTCTTCAGTTATTTCTATATCCCCTTTCACATGTTCCTCTGCTTCTTTTTTTGATGCAAACGCGTCGTGTGTTTCTATCCATTGAAACTCTCGGCCTCTGATTAAAGGCCTTGTTGCTTTTGTGTCAAGTCTGAAGACTGAACCTCGCTGATAAATTTTCATTGGTAAATCCCTGTGGCTTCTAATCCAAAGTTTGAACATTGGCGTGAATAAAGTTTCGCTTGTTGGTCTTAACGCAAGTTTTTCCTCTCCTTTTTCTGTTTCAAGCCAAAAGACTTCAGGAGTGAATCCTTGAATATGACTTGATTCTTTTTTGAGATTCGATTCTGGAATCACAGAGGGCATTATAACTGGCTTGTGACCTCTTCTTTGAAGTTCTTCCTCATAAAGGTCGTACATTTTTTCCATTGTCAGAGTTCCCCAAGGGCGAATAACTATGAAACCTTTCATTCCTGTTCTTATGTCAACTATTTCTGCTTTCTCAATTATTTGTGTGTACCACTCAGAAAAGTTTTCAGATTTTTTTACAGTGAGTCCTTTGTTATCTTTTTGTTTTGACATTTTAATTTATTAAGGTTAAGTTCAATGCCGCTTGTGATATTTCGTTGACTGTGGATTTTATGTAATTTGATTCGAGAGCGAAACCAAGAGCTTCTCCAGAGCTGACCTTGAAATTATTTATTCCTATAACTTTTCCCTTTTTGTTTATTAAAGGTCCGCCGGAATTTCCTGGATTTAATGGAGTGTCGGTTTGAATGTATGCGTTTAGGCCGTTTAGTCCGGGCCTGTGAACTGCCGAGACAATCCCTTGCGAGACTGAAAATTGGAGACCAAGAGGATTTCCTATTGCAATTACTTTTTCTCCAGCTTGAACATTATCTGAATTTTCTAGTTCAAGAGCGTCGTAACTCCCAGAAATTTTTAAGAGGGCGATGTCAAGTTTTCCGTCGAATCCAATGAACTCTGCATCAATAATATTCTGATTAGAAGTTATCGCCTTTATTCCTGTTGCGAGATTTCCTTGGCTGTCTGCGAGGACGTGGGCGTTTGTTACAATATATCCGTTATTATGAATTATGAATCCCGTTCCTTGAGCCGAATCCGTTCTTACTGTTACAACAGAAGGGATTACTATATCTATTACTCCTGAAAAGTCTTCACCGACGGATGCCTTGAGCGAACTGAATTCTTCATTTATAACTCCTAGTTGCGATCCTAGGCCAGTTACGTCGCTCTTTATTGCAAAAAGACTTTCAGAAATTGAATTTATGCTTGATTGGGTTTCAATGTTTAGATTACTAATTTTATTATCAAGATTGTTGTAGTTCATTTTTTGATTTACGTTGAGCATGTAGGTGAATATGCTTAGAGTTATGAGAAGAATCAGGACAATAGATGTGAATCCTCCTGCCATCCAAACGTGATGTTTTTTTAGTGTTACGTGCTTGTGGTCGTTTGAATTAAAATTTCTTTCAGACATTATTCTATTTAGCATTAGGAGTATTTAAAATTTGAGGCATGAGTTTGAGATTATCCAACAATAAACATAAAAACCTTATCTTATTTCTTTTATCGGACCTGTAGTTTAATGGATAGAATAACGGGTTTCGGATGAGGCGCGTAATGATGTTCCCCGCCCACCCGCCCAAAGCACGATTCGCGCTCAAAAGGCAGGCAGAAAAACCCCGTTGATCCCGGTTCGAATCCGGGCAGGTCCGTAAAAATAAAGATGGTAAAGAAAAAAGAAAAAAGTAGTGGTGTTTTAGGGTTGGTAATTGTTTTGATTGTTATAATTGCGTTGTTAGGAACTTTTATTTTTTTGTTTAGAGATTCTTCGAATTCAAAACTTACCGAGGGCGTCCCCGCAGTGGATTTTTGCACACCTAAATGCGGAGATTATGATTACTATATTTCGAATAATAATACTGGATTCGGATTCATAAGGTGCGAATGTTTAATATCTTCTCAAGGTGATGCTCATCCAGTTCATGGGGCAAGAGTTAACATTGAAACAGAAGTTTATTATTTTGATTCTCAGACTCAGGAGGAATTAAGCGAGTTCGAGGTTTTGAGTAGGATTGAAAATGGAATCTAAAAAGAGGAAGTTTTTTTCAACAGCATTTACCCTGACTGGAACGATTATTGGTGCAGGGATTCTTGGCTTGCCTTACGTCTTCGCGAAAGCTGGTTTTTTGATTGGACTCTTCTGGCTAATTTTTCTCGGGCTGATTATGATTTTTATCAATCTTTTATTGGGAGAAGTTACTTTGAGAACAAAGTCAATACATCAACTTCCAGGATATGCTGAGAAATACCTTGGGAAAAACGGGAAGAGAATGATGCTTCTTTCTATAATCTTCGGAGTATATTCTGCTCTTTTGGCTTATCTAATCGGAGAAGGACAGAGTCTTTCAAGATTGTTTTTCGGGAGTGTAGAGTATGCTTTCTTTTTTGGAGTTGGTTTCTGGTTGCTGATGACTTTTCTTCTTCAAGGAGATTTAGGTAGGTTGAAAAAAATTGAATTCTGGGGAGTTCTGGCAGTTATTTTTGCTTTGGTTTTTGTTTTCATATTTTTAGTTCCTGATATAAGCAAAGATAATTTGACTTCCGTTAATATGCCCGAATTCTTTATGCCGTTTGGTGTTGTTCTTTTTGCTCTGTTAGGATTTATGTCGATTCCAGAGTTGAGGAGAGAAGTTGAAGACGATAAAAAAATGTTGAAGAAGGCAATAATTGTTGGAGCTTCGATTCCAATCGTTCTTTATCTTTTGTTTTGTTTTGTTTTTGTCGGAGTTCTTGGAAAGAGTGTTGCCGAAGTTGCGACGCTTTCTTTCTCGGGATTGTTTGGGAAGGTTCTTCTTTTGCTTGGAGTTTTCACAATGACGACGAGCTTTTTTGTTTTGAGTTTTTCGCTTAAGGATTATTTCATCTTTGACTTGAAAAAAAGGAAAGCCGCGTTTCTGTATGTTTCTATTGTGCCTCTTTTGCTTTATTTTTTAGTAACATTTTTTGGTTTGGCAGGGTTCATTAGAGTTCTGGGAATTGGTGGCGCAATTTCTGGAGGAATTGCAGGGGTCTTGATTTTGATTATGAATCTGAAGGCAAAGACTAAAGGAGACAGGAAGTCGGAATATTCGATTCCAATAAACTGGCCAATTATCATTTTGCTTAGCCTTCTTTTCCTGGCAGGTGTTCTGTTTGAAGTGTTCATTTAATCAAATAACTTTTTATATCTGAATTATCTCTTGTCTTTATGGAGAAAACTAATGCAGTTCCTGGAGATTATGTTGAGCTTTCTTTAGTAAATAGGGATTATCAGGGAGTTTTTTTGGAATCACCGGAGAACGAGAAGGGAATCGTTTTATTGAAACTTGATTCTGGTTATAATATTGGTTTTGTGAAGAAGGAAGTTATGGAGGTTAAGGTTCTGAAAAAGGCAGAAGAGAAAATTGAAGAATTGGAGATAAAAAAAAATAGTGAGAAGCCGAATGTTGCGATGATTATTACGGGGGGGACAATTGCTGCGAGGTTGAATCCAAGTAAAGGTGGAGTTGACTGGCTCGACAATCCAGCGAGTTTGTTTAAATTTTATCCGGAGATTTTCAAACTCGTGAATGTTTCAAAAGTTGAAGTTCCTTTTATGAAAGCGTCGGAGGATATGGATTTCAAAGATTGGCAAAAGATTGCGCGAGTTGCAGTTAAACTTCTTAATGATACAAATGTTAAGGGAATTATAATAACGCATGGGACTGATTTTTTGCATTACACTTCCGCCGCGTTGAGTTTCTTCTTGAAGGATTTGAACAAGCCAGTTGTTTTGACTTATAGCCAGAGAAGTATTGACCGCGCTTCGTCGGATGCGAATTTAAATTTGCAATGTTCTGCGCTTGCCGCGATTTCAGATATTGCAGAAGTTATGCTTGTCGGCCACGCTTCAGAGAATGACGATTTTTGTTTTGCAATGCCCGGGGCGAAAGTTAGGAAATTGCACACTTCTAGAAGAGATGCGTTTAAGGTTGTTAATGGAAAGCCGTTCGCGAAAATCTTTACTGATAAGGTGATAAATGTTTCTGAATACAATCAGAGAAAGAAAGGAAAAATTAAGGCAGATACTTCTTTTGAAGAAAAAGTTGCGCTTGTTAAAATTTATCCTGGGCAGAATCCGGAGATTTTGGATTATTATTTGAAGAAAAAATATAAAGGGATTGTTTTGGAAATGTCTGGGCTTGGACATGCGCCTGGAAAGCGAGCGCGAAATTCTTGGATTTCAAAACTTAAGGAAGTTCAGAAAAGAGGGCTGATTGTTTGTGCGACTTCTCAATGCATAAATGGGCGAGTTGACCCCTTGGTGTATAGCAATGGTCGTGAGTTGCTTGAGACTGGAATAATCTATCTTGAAGACATGCTTTCTGAAACGGCGTTAGTGAAACTTGGCTGGATTTTGGGACATAAAGAATGGGCTAAAAATCGCGACGCTGTTAAGGCGAAGATGCTTGAAAATATTGTGGGTGAGATAAGCGATAGATTGGAGAATTAGTTCCCACCCACCCGCCCAAGACTTGGAATAGATTTATATTAACTCTGCAGGGGTTACAGATAGAAAGGTTTAAAAATAAGTTTGTTTACACATTAATATGTCATTTAATCATTTAGAAGATAATCTTGAGGGAAAAAATGTTCTTTCCTATTTGAAATTCCTTGACGAAGTCCAAGAACCGACAAGAACTGTTTTTGGTTACACTTTGGATCTTGCTAGTTATTTAGATTCTTTTGGATTGCGAGACGAATATGCTCTCTTTGGGGGTTATGGTGTTTTATCACATCTCATGAATACTTTTGGAGTAGATGTTGCGAGGGCCTGGAGAGGTTCTTCAGACATTGATATGTCAGGAGATAAGAGTGTATTGGCGACTTTGAAGATGGGATACAGTATGCCGAGTGATCGTCCTAGCCCAAATTTGAAAGATAAGAGAACCTTGAAATTGAGTGCTCAAGGAGAAGAAGAATGTAAGATTGACTTTTATGAGGGAAATTCCACTAAGAGATATGGGCCTGCTCAGATTAATAATCATTTTGGGGTTCAGTTAAGAGTTGTTAGTCCCGAATATCTTGTAAGGGGAAAACTTAAAACTCCGGTTGATGAGATGCAACATTATGAAGACATTCTTGGTTTGCTTGCGGTTATTGAAAAAGAAGGCCATAATCCTGATAGAGTTTATAGCATCCTTAATCATGAGCAAGCAGAAAATCTTCATACAAGAATTCTAAGGGGAGAGAAAGAATTAGGTAGGGACCGTTTTGGTTTTTTCCCAACAAGAGATTTTTCCCAAGCCTTGAGAAAGCAGCTTCACAAACGAAGACTAGTTAGATAGTGATTAATTTAATAAACTCTTCCTGCTTTTTCTTTTCATGACTGATAAAGAATTAAATTATCAAGAATTAGGTTTGAAGTGCGGTTTGGAAATTCATCAACAACTTGAAACAGGGAAGCTTTTTTGCAGATGTCCTTCTGTTTTGAGAAAAGATGAACCTGATTTTTCTGTGCGGAGAAAGTTGCATGCTGTTGCCGGCGAGAGCGGAGAAGTTGATGTTGCTGCAGCGTACCAAGCGTCTCTGGGAAAAGAGTTTGAGTATCAAGGTTATAATGATGTAGCTTGTTTGGTTGATCTTGACGAAGAACCTCCGAGAGAACTGAATCGCGCCGCATTGAAAATTGCGCTGCAGATTTCGATTCTTCTTAACGCGAAAATTGTTCCATTGACTCAGATAATGAGGAAGACAGTGGTTGATGGTTCGAATACTTCTGGATTTCAAAGAACGGTTTTGATTGCGCGCGATGGTTTTATTGAAACTTCGCAGGGTCGCATTGGGATTGAAACGGTTTGTCTTGAAGAGGATTCTGCGAGGATAGTTTCCGACGGAGTTTTCAAATTAGATAGATTGGGAATTCCTTTAGTTGAAATTGCGACGAAGCCTGAGATAAAAAATCCCGAACAGGCGAAGGAAGTTGCGTTGCATCTTGGAGGAATCTTAAGGTCATGTAATGTTAGACGAGGTCTTGGAACTATAAGGCAAGATGTTAATCTTTCTGTGAAAAACGGAAAGAGAATTGAACTCAAAGGATTTCAAGACATAAGGAATGTGGAAGTTGCGATTGAAAAGGAAGTTGAGAGGCAAGTTGGTCTTGTGAAAAACGGAGAGAGTGTTTCTGAAGTTCGCAAAGTTTTACCTAATGGAAAGAGCGAGTTTTTGAGACCGATGCCTGGCGCCGCGAGAATGTATCCCGAAACTGATTTACTCCTTTTGAAAATTTCCAGAGATTTCATCAACGAGTCGAAGAAGACATTACCTAAATTGAAGAGCGAAGCAGATGAAGAGTTTGAGAAAGAAGGTTTGAGTCAAGAAATGATTTCTTTATTGTTAAAACAGAGCAAGGTTGAAGAGTTCAAGGAACTTTTAGGAATTGTGAAAAATCCTGCGCTCGTTGCGAAAGTTCTTCTTGTTTTCCCTAAGGAAATTGCGAAGCGCGAGAAAATGCCTTTGAATTTGGTTGAGGAGAAACTTACCAAAGATGTTATTTCAAATGTTTTGGATAATTTGAAGAGAAAGAAGATTTCTGAAGGCGACGTTAAGAACGTTCTTGCGAAAATTGTTAGGGGTGAGGATTTCGTTAAGGCTGTTAAAGTTAGAAAGGCGGCTTCGATGAATGATGTCGAGGTCAAGATAATGAGTTTCATAAAAGAAAAGCCCGGGCTCTCGATGAACGCGTATATGGGACTTGTCATGAAAGAATTCAAGGGCGGAGTTGATGGGAAGATTATAATGGAAATTATTAAAAAGTATGTTGGGTGATTTGTGTCTTCCAATTTGTCCCGCCCACCCGCCCAAGGAGAAGTTAGAAATTTGGCTCACTCTGTTCACGGATTGATATTATTGATAACAAGGTAAAATCACGCGAGTTTTATATCATTGAAATTTATTATTTAGATTTCTTAAAATTCCGAGCGTAGCGAGCAAAACAAATAATTTAATAAATCCTCTTTCTTCTTTATTAAAATGGAAAACGTTGACTTGAAAAAATTGAATGAGAAGCGGATTTCTGTGGCGGAAGCATTGAAGAACAAGAAGGGAAGTGTTGAGCTTGCGGGTTGGGTTCATAATACTCGGGATTTGAGTAAGGTGAAATTTATAGTTCTTAAGGACATGTCTGGAATGATTCAGGTTACGGGTGTGAAGGGAAAAACCCCTGAAAAAGTTTTCAAGGACATGGATAAGATTACGCGCGAAAGTGTGATTGTTGTTCGCGGTGATGTGATTGATTCGAAGCAGGCGCCTGGTGGAAAAGAAGTGAATCCTACAGAAATAATTGTTTTGAATGCCGCTGAGGATTTGCAGATTGATGTTCCGTTCAGTGCGGGCGATGAATCAAAGACCGAACTGCCGAAGCGACTGGATTATAGATTTTTGGATTTGCATCGTAGAAAAGTGCAGGCGATTTTCAAAATCCAAGCGACACTGATGCAGGCTTTTAGAGAATATATGATTTCTATAGATGCTGTTGAGGCAAACTTTCCTTCTGTGATTTCGAGTAGCAGCGAAGGTGGAACGGAATTATTCAAAGTGAAATATTTTGAGAAAGATGCTTACCTGAGTCAGAGCTGTCAGTTGTACAAGCAGATGGTTGCGTGTGCGATGGAGAAAGTATTTTCTATATTTACAGTTTGGCGCGCGGAGAAACATAATACTGTCAGACATTTGAACGAGTCGCGGCAGTTCGATTTTGAAATGGCTTTCGCCGACGAGTTTGTGGTTATGGATGTCATGGCAAAGTCCGTTCAACATATGATTAAAAAAGTGATTGAGAAAAATTTAGAGGATTTGGAAATTCTTGAAATTAAATTGAAAGTTCCTGCTGTAAAATATATGACCTTCAAAGAAGCAAATGAATTGTTAAAGAAAAATAAAGTTGATACGAACGAACATGATTTAACTGGCGAAGGCGAAAAGAAACTTAACCAACTTTTCCCTGACACGATTGTTTTTGTTCATGATTGGCCTTTGAAAGGAAAGCCATTTTATATTATGCCGAAGGGGAAAGATTTGAGTTCTGGTTTTGACGCGATTTACAAAGGGATGGAAATAACTTCTGGTGGACAGAGAGTTCATCTTCCCAAATTGTTAGAAGAGCGATTGAAAACGAAAGGATTGAAGCCGAAGGATTTCAAAAGCTACATTGATTCTTTTAGATACGGCGCTCCGCCTCATGCTGGATTTGGAATGGGAGTTGAAAGGCTGACGATGGTTATTCTTGGATTGGAAAATATCAGGGAAGCGGTTATGTTCCCTCGCGATAGAGATAGGTTGACTCCTTAGATATAGCGCGCCTTTGGCGCGATTGATACTAACCTCAAATTCGGCTCCGCCAGAATTTTCGTTATAAACAATGTTAAGGAGAAAATCCAATAGGGTTAAACTTATTCGCATTATTTTATTGTTGGGATTTTGTTCATAAAAATTCTTATAAACTATGTCTTCTTGATTTGAAAATGGAAAAACCTAAGATAAGATTTAGGGATTTATCTGGCTGGTTAAAAGCGATTGTTATGCTTGGTTGGATATCAATTTTAGGATTTCTTTTGAAAGAGGAGATTTTGGACTCTAATGATGTAAAACTTATATTTTGGGGGACTGTTATTTATTTTGTTATTAAGGACTTTGATAAAATTAAGGAATGGTGGAGGAAACAAAAAGTATGGGAGAAGGCAATTATCATGCTCTTTTGTGTTGTTGTTTTGGTGTGGATTTTAATTATTTTATTTGGGGATTAAATCACTTTTACTTAACTCAAAATTCTTATAAACCTGTTCTTCTTATTTGTAATATGGATTTTTTATGGCATAAAGTTTCCGAAAAAGAGAAGGAAGAGATTAGAAAAGAAGCGGAGAGAATCATGAGTGGTTTTTCTAAGAAGCTTGAGAAAGTCAAGGGGAATGTGAAAGATTTGGGGTCTCGAACGCCGACGGGCCCGGAAAATTTTGAAAGAGCTGAAAATTCTGAAGAAAGTTGTGAGATAGATAGGGACATAATGTTTTCTAACGCGCCGAATAAGAACAAAGATTCTATTGTTGCGGAGAAAGGGGATTGGTGAGGGTGATGGGAAAATTTACATTAACAGGGACAAATAATAACGGGTTTAGGCATAGATATAGTGTAAGGAAAAATGAGGACTTCAAAAAAGCGTTCTTGAAGTTTATGGTTGATTTGGGTTTTGATGATGAAAATATTAAGGGTAGATTTGAGTATGATGATGAAGGGTCTATTGAGCCGATTGTAACAAAAGTTAAGGATATTGAAGATGTTTGTGATAATTATAACAATCACAAATATGATGTTGATGTCTTTTATGGTAGGTTCAAAATAATAATTGTTGTTAGAACTAAGAAAAGAATGCCGATGGTGAAACATCTCCAAGGTGAAGCTAAGTGGATTAAATCAACAGTGGTTA
>JAHJUA010000055.1 GCA_018829425.1 Nanobdellota archaeon
AAAATGGGTTACAATGGACCGGTATACATGACTTACCCCACCATGGACCTTGCGGCTTTAACTTCTCTTGATTTTATCGGTGTTGCATACAAGCAAGCTTCAGCGCCGCTCTTCAGCTCAAAAGACATTAAAGAAATGGTAAAGCACACAATTTGTTTGAATTACAACGAGGTCACTGATATCGCGCCAGACATAAGAATCACGATGTATAATTCAGGCCACGCTCTAGGCTCAGCGATGGTTCACTTCAACATTGGAAACGGTTTGCACAATTTCCTTTACACTGCTGATTACAAATACACAAGGACAAGACTTTTGGATCCTGCAGTTACAAGTTTCCCTAGAATAGAATCTGTTCTGACTGAAGCGACTTACGGCGCAAAAACAGATATTCTTCCGCCTAGAATTGAGTCTGAGGAAAGAATTCTTGAAATAATAAGAAAGACTATTGACCGCGGCGGAAAGGTTCTTATTCCCGAACTTGGTTTGGGGAGGGCGCAAGAGACGATGCTCATAATTGAAGATGCAATCAGTTCAGGTAAACTCCCGAAAATTCCGGTTTACATAGATGGAATGATTTGGGATATTAACGCAATCCACACTACCTACCCCGACTTCCTAAGTACTCAAGTTCGTTCGTCAATTTTCCAAGACAAGAATCCCTTTGTTTCTGAAGTCTTTTCTCGTGTTGGCTCACCACATGAAAGAAGAAATGTTATCGAAGGAGGTCCGTGCGTCGTTCTTGCAACTTCCGGAATGCTTGTTGGAGGAGCCTCTGTAGAGTACCTAAAAGAATTTGCCGTTAATGAAAAAAACTCTCTTGTCTTTGTATGTTACCAAGGTGTTGGTTCTCTCGGAAGACAGATACAAGAAGGAATAAGTGAAACAAAAATGATGGTCAACGGTCGCGAAGAAACTGTTGCAATAAATCTCGAAGTTCAGACTGTCGCGGGCCTTTCCGCGCACGCCGGTCGCAATGAAATAATGTCTTTCTTCAACAACATGCGACCAAAGGCAAAAAGAATTATGCTCAATCACGGTGAAGTTTCAAAGTGTTTAGACTTAGCGTCTGCGCTTTACAAAACTCAAAGAGTTGAAACAAACGTTCCGAGAGTTCTCGAAACTTTAAGGCTTCGTTAAACTTTTTGTTGATTTGCGCGCCTTCGGCGCGAATTGATATTAACCGTGCCTGCCGGCGTTCGAGGCGTTTCGGACAAGGTTTTCCATTATAAAAATCGTTAAGTCCAAAACCTAGCGTGATTTTACTTAGTTATCATTTGTCCTCAATCTGTGAGCGTTAGCGAGTCAAATAAAGGAGGGGGTAATGTAGGGGGAACCGTCGGTGCCCCTCATTTTAAAAACCTAGCTTACTAATCATTAAGATGAGTAAAAAAAGGGTGAATAAAAGGACGAGGGACGTTATTTACACATTGATGATAGGTTTCGCAATAATTGCTTTTTGGAGAGGAGTTTGGGGACTCATGGATCTTTATTTTTTCCCAAATAATCCAGTGTGGAGTTTTTTTTCATCCATTTTGCTGGGAATAATAATTCTTTACTCAACTAAAAATCTCATCAAACGTTTAATATGAAACACAACTGGAAAATAACTTTTGTTCTTATTTCAATGTTTATTATAACTCAGTTCATAGGGCTTTTTGTCGTCGGCCATTACCTTCAAGATGGAAATTCTTTGCCGCTTGGGCTTGAAACTCCGCAGCCGGAAACTCAGGCAGAATATTCCGGATTTTTTCTAACGATTGTATTTGCTTTCATAATTGCAATTCTAATATTTTTCTTCCTAACACGACTAAAAATTGAATTTATATTAAAGGCCTGGTTTCTCATAGTTGTTATAATCGCGCTTTCAATTTCCTTGGCAAGCATTTTTTCATTATTCACACAATATGCTTTCACGGCAGCAATCATAGCTGCGGTTGCGCTGGCGTTCTTAAAAATATACGGCAGGAATTTCATACTTCACAATTTAACAGAACTTTTAATCTATCCAGGAATCGCAGCAGTCTTCGTTCCAATTCTGAATATTTACACAGTGC
>JAHJUA010000056.1 GCA_018829425.1 Nanobdellota archaeon
AAGGAATTCCCAAATCACTTGCAAGTCCGCTGTAGTTGCTGTTATACTTTGAAATAAGCGCGCCGATTTTTGACTCAAAAACGTAACTATCGTTTTTCACGCCGCCAATAAAATATCCTTTAGGGTCGCACCCCGAGCTGCCGGTGATTCCCTCGAACTCATTAGATGTATAAAACCTAAAGAACCTTCCCCCACTAATATTCAAGCGCAGGTGAGTTACCCCTGAACCCGTGGTACCAACCTCAAGAGTATTATCATTTTCATCTTTTGCGATTATTCTTTCACTTATATCATTCTCACTGAAGAACCCCTCCAATTGAACACAGGATAATCCATTATCTGGGATAGATGCTGCCCCAGTAACCAGCGAGGCAGAACTTTCTCTAACAATCCCATTTTTCACGAACTCAAGCAAACCATCTTTATTTTCCTGAACCACCGTCGGCTGCAGAACTATGTAAACAAAAACAACAAAGGAAACGAAAATGACAAACGAAAGAATAACACCCACATGCGAGCCCCTTCGGTTTTCTCTTTTTATGTATGCCATCTATCCTCCTAAAATTACTCCTGCTCCTGACGAAATCATGAACGCAAGCAGCATCAGTATGAATGAGTGTTTAACCCCTGCTTTCATATTATCTGCAGAAAGTTTCCCAACGACCAAACCTGTAAAGAGTCCTTGAACAAGCAAAAGGTAAAGGAAAGACGACGAAACTTCCTGGTTGCTTATTTCATTCCCGCCACCTCCGATACCGCCGCCAAGAGCCCCCAACCCAGAACCAGTTACAGGTGCTATTCCTGTAAGCAAAGGAAGTATCTGATACTGCAAAACGAGAATGATAACTATGAACACAAAGAAAATAATGTAACCCTGAACGACAAGAGTCGAAATCGAAGCCTCTCTTTCCTTTTTTAGTTTGTCGGACATGCTCACAGCTTCAGTAACCGATTCAAGTATCCCGCCTATCTCCCCTCCACTTTTTTCCGCCTGACTTATCAAGGTGAGGGAACGAGAAATTGTTTTGTTATCAACGTCGTGAGAAAAAGTCTGAAGTGCCCTATTCAAAGTAATTCCCATCGCGATCTGGTTCGCCATCTTTTTTATGTTCTCGCTCAAAACTCCGTACGATTTGTCCTTGACGTTTAGTATGCTTTTGCTTATCGGCGTTCCTGTTTTAACACTTTCAACGAGATTTCTCGCGAATTCAAGAAACATTTCTTCCTTTTCTGCTGAGACTCTCGTCTCATTAATCAATGAAAATATGAACGGGAACGCTCCAATTAAAACTCCAAGTCCCATAACAAAGAATGAAAATCTGCTTCCTACAAAGAACGAAGCTCCCATGAAGACGACTGCGACTATTAATCCAATCCAATGTACTTTTTTTATTTCCATCTTATATTGTTCCTGTAATCATTGTATAAACATACGTCAGCAACAGAATTAATGCTGAAGCAAGATAAGTAACTCTAAACCATCCTCTTGCATAATAAATTGAAGTTGGTATTAAAAGAAAAAGAAAAAGTGCAATGTACATGAGAGAAAAATAGGCTTCTAATGCCGGGAAAATAATTGTTGCTAGCTTTATTATCGCACTCACTATGAAAAGCAAACCACTACCAGCAAGTATCCCAAATATAATATCTGATGTGTGCCCTTCAATTTTATCTATTTGTTTAATTATATTCATTTCCATTTTATTGCTCCGTTTGCCTTAACTGAAGGAACCCGAGGAAAATTGCGTTAATCACTACAACTGCTGTTATGATGACGACAGTAATCATTCCTGGGCTAAGCGCTATTCCCAACCCGCTGATTCTCATCATCATAAGTAAAAGCATAAGGACCATAGGCGAAGCGATAACGACGCTGATATAAATGTCCATGAAAGTTTCAGAAGCCTTGCTCTGTTTCTCAATATCAAGTCTATATTCAAACAAAAGGCTCTGCGACCTTTTTTCAAAAAATACTGAAAGATTTCCACCAGAAGTTATTGTAGTCGCTAATCCATTAAAGAGTTCAGAAAGTTTTTTACTCGGACTATTGAATGCTCTATTTCTCAACGCAGTAACGAGGTCGTAACCATAAACATTTATTTCGTTCTGAAGTTTTATCAGTTCTCTTTCAATTTTAGGATACTCTTTCGTGGAAATAATTATATCAAAAAGTTTGCTTGGTTCTATCATCGAACTTGAAATCGCGGACATGTGAATTGTTGCGAAAGGAAGTTCTGCATTGATTCCTCTTTCAATAGATTTTCTTTCCATTGAAGGATACAAATATCCAAAAATGAATGTCAAGGCTGGCACAAGGATAAGAATCCAAATGAATTTCATAAGTCTTGTGAGGATGCCCCCTTCTCCGAGAGTTATGAATGGCGGCGCTGCACTCACACTGAAAAACAAAAAGAAAATAACCGCAAAAAATGAGACAACTGTTGCAATAAGTGTTGAAAAGAAAATCGCAGAAATGTATGACTTTGGAACAATCTCCATGTTTGATTTGATAAGATCTCTTCCAAGGTTATGGAACATTCCTTTGTCGAGAAGAGATGTTGAAAAATTATAAAACATATTGCCAGAAATTTTCATGTAGCTGCTCGGGGTTCTATCTCTTTTTACTACTACCTTATTCTCTTTTTTCTTCATCCTCTTCATTGTGAGTTTTTCCATCCGAGTCAATTTGAAGTCTCCACTATTGTTGTAGATTACTTTTGTTGGTTGAGGAATTTGCGCCCCAGCATTAATCATTGGAGGATTCTGTTCTGGACTTGGTTTGAAGTTTCGAAATTCTTCTGGAGAAATTGCCTGGATTGCAGGAGTAACTGGAAGAGTCTGGAACTTTTTTTTACCTTCCTCTTCATCATTTTCTGGAGCCGATTGTGGGGCAAGAGATTTTGAGAGCATAACTTCTTTAGTGATAGTTATTGCTTCCTGCCCAGTAATTTTAAGTAATCTTGTCAAAGATTCAATTTGGGAAGAAGCCATTTTTCTTTCTTCATTTGATCTTGCTTTTTGAACATGTTCCAAAAGCGAGCCGAGCTCGCTAATCATTTTTTTCTCACGCGCGATTCGCTGTCCAAGTTCTTCAATTGTTATTGCTTTGTATGCGCCTCTCGCCATTATCTTTCAATCAATCCCAGAATTCTTCTCTGTGTAAGGATTACCTCCCTTTTCATCTTGTTAAAAGTTTCAGAATCTTCTTTCCCATAAGCTTCTTTCAACCGCACGAACGCACTCTCAAGAGTTCTAACGAGTTGGCCCAAAATCTGAATGTCACCTTCCTTTACCATCAAAGAAAAAGCATATTCGCGTTATTAAATATTTTCATTGAATTTGTAATATATCTTTTCTTATACAATAATCCTTTTATACTCTAATTTATATGATGCTTCATGGCAAATGCCACAAACATAAATGACCCCCTTACAAGATTTTTCAAGGGAGTGCCCATAACTTACAACGCTGAAAGGGACACTGCAAAGACTCTCTTAACCTTAAAACATCGGGGAGAAAGCACGTGGCAGCACGGGCGTAATCATGAATATGGAATTGTTCTAAAAGTTTCATGGTGGATAAGTCCTGATAATGTAGCATCCGACGTTCAATTATCCCCAGATAATTTTGATTTTGGATTTACCCGTGAACCTTCATTTTCAGGTTTATTTAAGACACTCCATGGATATGCCGGACCAATTACAGACATGCTTTCTCACTCAAGAGGTCCGCCACTACCGGATGTTAATGATGTCCGAAGGTGTTTCTATTCTCTGGAAGACCAAGTAACAGCTGATTTTGAGAACCCTGAATTTGTGAAATATTTTTATCCCAAAAGATAATTTACCGAACGCCGAACTTCTGCAAAACTTCCCCTGGCTTTTTGTAATACTGCGTAACATAATCTTGAAATTGCTGGAAGTCGAAAATTTTGGCTTCATACATTTTGTAAATCAGCTGCGCCCGTTTTCTGAATTCTTCCTGAAGTTCTTTTGTTGTGATTCCAAATCTTTCAGAAATCTTCCCAAATATTTTGCTGTTCTTTTTGAAATAAAATTGGTCTTCTTTTGCATTCCAAGTGAAAGGCGTGTTCGTCAGCGCGACTCCGTCAGAGGTTACGTTTATTATCTCAACTATCTCTCTAAGTTTTCTCGTTTCGTGCTTGTCTACAATCGCGTGAGTCATAATACAAACGCAATCAAGAACATTAAGTAGCGTCGGTGAAAGTTCAATCGGCGGCGTCTCAAGTCTTTTTATAACTGTATCAACAGAATCTGCGTGCATGGTGCTTATGGAAGAGTGACCAGATGCCATACCCTGGAACAGAACATATGCTTCTTTACCTCTGACCTCACCAACGATAACATAGTCAGGATTCTGTCTGAACGACGCTCTAAGCAAAGTGAAAAGGTCAACCTCCCCAATTCCCCCGGCGCCAATTGCACCACGCGAAACGCTAGGCAACCAGTTTTCTCTAGGAAGATTCAATTCACGCGTATCTTCAATAGAAACAACTCTCGCCTCTGGCGGAATAAAGAACGCAATAGCATTAAGCAGCGTCGTTTTTCCAGATGAAGTTCCCCCCGTAATCAACAAGTTCATTTTATATTGAACAAGAATCCAAAGATAAGCAAGCATCTCAGGACTTAAAGTTCTGAACGCAATAAGTTGCGGCGGCGTCCAAGGAGTTTTAGTGAACTTTCGGATTGTGAATGTCGGACCTCTGGATGTTATGTCTGGGGTGTAAGTTGCGTTTACACGACTTCCATCTGGAAGAGTTCCATCGAGAATCGGCGACGCGTAAGAGATGTGCTTCCCGCTTCTTTGCGAAAGTTTTTCAACAAAATTTTCAAGCCTTTCCATGTCGGTAAAAACAAGACTCGTTTTAAGATTCCTAAAAACTCGATGAACAATATAAACAGGATGGTTCGCCCCGTTACACTCAATATCTTCAACAAAATAATCTTTCAATAGAGGATCTATTTCATTAAAACCAACAAAATCCCGAACCAGATAATAATATATTTTTTTGTAAGTTTCATAAGACATATTTATTCCGAGTTCAAACGCAATCATCTTGAATCTTTGATCTATATAATTGAGCAGCGAGTCCAAATCTTTCTCCACAATTGTGTCAAAGTCTATCATGTCCCTCATCGCTGTGAGTATCTGTTCTCTGAAATATACTTCTGTCTGGTCCAAAATTGGTTCTTCAATTGAGTAAACAACTTCATAAATTTTAGGGTCCCAGTAAATATGGATGAACGCAAAAGGAGAAATCACACTGTATCTCACATCGATAGTCGTTTTGTCTTTCACTCTTTTCAGCGCCGGCACCTCTGGCGAAAAATCCATCGCGACTCGGGGGTAATCTTTTATTCCTGCCATTTTAATTTATAGTATCAAAATTTATTATTGTTTTTCCCAAACCATCTGTTCCTTCATTTGAGATTGAAACTCTGTAAGGTGTTGAAGCTTTTCCAATCTGCCTAATGGTATCGCTGTTTTGGAATGTGATGTTATATTCCGTTGTGTAATTTAGGGTAAGATTAATATTATACGCGCTACCTAATTCTGCAGTGTAAATATCTATACCCCCACTATTAACATTCTCATCTGGTTCGCTGTAAGCGTATCTGCTTTCGATATTAAAAAAAACCTTGTCGTTTCCTCCGTCGATGTTCAGCGTTCCTTTGCTTATTCCTAACTTTATAACTCTCTGATTTCCTGAAGTCCCAATGTTGCTCACCACCGAATCAATTTCTTCAAGAACTTTTATGGATTGCTCCACCAATCCTCTATCTTGAATCTCTTCTATTTTCGGTTTCACGAAAGCCAAAACAAGTCCTATGAGTGTAAATGCAATCAGCGTGTAGATGACGGTTTCAACCCAAATCTGACCGCGCCTACTCCTTCGCGGCAAAATAAGATTACGAATAACAAACCTCTTTTCTCTTGTCATATTAATTTAAGCCAGAATTGCTTTTAATATTTTTCCTTGCTGAGATTAGCACGCGCCGAAG
>JAHJUA010000057.1 GCA_018829425.1 Nanobdellota archaeon
ACGGGATTTGTAAGATTTAAATAATTCTCATGATTTGTTTTTAGATGGAAAGAGTTAACAAAGAAAATAAAGAGAAAATTATGGGTTTAATTGAAAAAGCAGGAAATGTAAATAATTATGAAACTTCTTGGGACGAAAAGGGTATGCCAGTTTCTAAAAGTAAAATTGATATCAAAAGAGGTAAGACCTCGAGAGCGCAGGGGGCGAAGTTTGAGTTGAAAGTTCGAAAAGACTTAGAGGAGAAAGGTAGATTTGTTGATAAGTGGAATAACAATGTCGATTTTGAGAAGGGGGAGATTGTGCCGGCGAAGAGAAAGTATAATCCCTTCATGAGAGCGATGGTAATTGGGACTGGATTTCCAGATTTTATTTCGATAAAATCTGTCCATGAGGGTTTGTATAGTGTTATTGGTGTTGAGGTGAAACTTAACGGGATGCTTTCAAAAGAGGAAAAAGAAAAATGCGCGTTCTATTTGCAGAAAGGAGTTTTCTCAAGCATTTGGATTGCGAAGGCTGTTAAGACGGGGAAAAAAATAGAAATTGAGTACGATGACTTCAAAGAGAAGTATGGTGACAAGTATAATAAACCTTAAAATTACTGTTCGCTATCTCGGATGATGAGGAAAATTGTCTTGCTGTTTCTGGTTCTTTTTTTAGTTGGCTTTGTTTCCGCCGCTTGTAACTCGGGACAAATAGATATCAATTCTGCTTCAGCTACTGAACTTGACAAACTATACGGCATCGGTCCTGCAAAAGCGCAATCAATAATTGGTTTCAGAAGTCAGAGCGCATTTGAAAAAGTGGATGACTTGATTGGTGTTAACGGAATCGGCGAGGTTACGTTGAGTAATATAAATGCGCAAGGGCTTGCTTGTGTCGTTTCAGAAGAAGAAAATTCGGTCGCGGCGCCAATCGAGGGTGCCGACGCTGGAGAAAATTCGGAAGAAGAAACTGACCCTCCGACGAATCAAAACAATCCAGAGACTTTCGTTCCTGCGCAAGCTCAAAATGAAAAAGAGTTGATTGCTATTCAAACGATAAATCTGAACCCGCAAGATATAAAAAGCGAGGAAAATTTGGAAGAAATAGGGAAAGGAAATCGTTATGCTGTTTACGGCCTTATCGCTTTCTCAGTAGTTCTCGGGCTGCTCTTCGCGTTCAGAGCCGCGAGGAAAAACAAATACAAAAACGAATTCATATAAAATGGAAGACGAAAAAAAAATAAACGCAATGCTTATCCTGGACATAATCGGAAAGCCGAAAGAATATCTTATTGAAAGTCTTGAGAAACATATTGCAAATTTGGATAAAGAAAAAGGAGTTGTTGTGAAGTTAAAAGAGATAAGAGAACCGGAACTGATGGGAAATCAGGAAGTTTTTTACACAACTTTCGCAGAGGTTGAAATTGAGGTCGATGAAATTCTGACTCTTGTAGGTTTGATGTTCAGGTACATGCCGGCGCACGTGGAAATTATTTCTCCTGATATGTTTGGTGTGACAAATAATGTTTTCAATGAAACTCTGAATGAATTAGTTAGAAGACTCCACGGGTATGATGAGCTCGCGCGAGTTATGCAATCAGAGAAGCAAGTTCTTATAAAAAAGATTCAGGAACTTGATGGAGAAGTTCCGGAAGGAATAATGCCAATGACAGTTTTGAAAGATCCGTTTGAAGAAGTTGGTGCAGATGCTGAACAAGTAGAAGATCAAAAGCAAGAACCTAAGAAAAAGAAGAAATAATACTTACGCTCACTTCGTTCGCGAATTAATATTAGAAATAACTTGGTAAAATCACGCAGGTTAAATTATCTTGGCGAGTTGGGATTAATAGTATTTTGAAATATGTCGTGGCAGTGACGGCAATCTGTTATAATCACTTCTCGCCCCTTCCTATTTTAAGAATATCAACCTTCGGTCTGATTTTTTTATATTTCTTGAAGAACCATGCTAGGAGTGCTATTACAGCCAAAATTATTGCCCAACCAATTATTGTTCCCGTTGAACTTGAATCGGAAGGAGTTTCGCAAACGCCAGAGCGAGGGCAACAAAGTTTTTTTTCATTTTCCTTTTCTTTTTCTCCTGTTTGAATTGTATCTATGCTACAAACTGTTTCTACTTCACAAAGAGTTCCTCCAAGTTGCGCGCAAGTTGTAAGAATACCTTTGCTTGAAGAACTTTCGTTGGTCGTGCCTTCAGGTGGAACATAACCTAGAATGAATTCAAGATAAATATCTAATGTGGTTTCAAACCCGCTGTTATTGGAAACTGCCTTTATTGTTCCTTGGACTGAAGAAGCGTTCGCCCCAGAGATTATTGAGATTGTAATTTTTTCTATATCGTCTTTTCCGAAATTATTTATTGTTTCAGGGGAGATGCTTATGTAAGAACTCAGCGAAGAGGGAATAGAGAAAGTTATGTTCTTCGCTTCTTCGCTTCCGTAATTTAATAGATAGAGAATTCTTTCTGTTGAAGAATCTGTCGCGAGAGAAACGTTGATGATTTGAGGTTCAATTCGGAATGCAAGTCCTTGAACTTCTGATGAAGAAGATTCTTTTTCAACGGATAGTGGAACAGAATAGACCGTGTTTCCAGAAGACAAGTTAACTCGCCCAATAGTTTCGTTTGTATTAGAATCCAAACCGAAATTAATTCTTTTCAGTTCTCCCGAAG
>JAHJUA010000058.1 GCA_018829425.1 Nanobdellota archaeon
ATGAAATAATGTAGACCACTTAACGAAAAAACATCAAAAATTCAATGGGACAAAAAATGTCCCATTAACTCTTTAGTCTATATTTCACATCTTTTCCCGCTTGACCGATCTGTTCCACCAAACCCTGCTTCTCAAGCAAATCCATATCCCGTATCGCCTGACGGCGGGTAATCCCCACCATCTCCCGATACTGCTCGTTGGTAATTGCTTGGTTCTTTTTCAAATACTCCAACCCCCGCTTCAACCGCGCTTCTTGTTTGGAGACCAAATTAAACCCCCATGGTTTTTCTTTCAGAAGTAACCAAGCAATAACCCCAATCAAAACAATTCCAAGAAAGTAATACATAGTATTATTTTACCACCCCCCAATACTAAAAAGGCAGTTGGGGTCAGTCGATTCCAACTGCCTTTTAAAAATAACATTTTTAAAGAAAATATGTCTCGTCCTCATGCGGCAGTACTACTTCAAAGTCAGCGAGTTTAGGTTTTTTCTTCGACTTTTTCTTCGGCTTGTATGCCAATATCTTTTTGCCGACCTTCACCAACTCCTTATGCAATTCCAACCGCTTTTTTAGATATTCTTCAGTTTTTGGGTTCGGATTCGACATCGGAAGAAATGCTATCTCCCAATCCTGTTTTTCATCCTGATTACTCATAGTGCCCTCCCTTTTTCTGCCTTTAGTTCCTCCAACCAAGCCAAATTAAAAATATAAGTATCATCCACCAAAAAAAAGGCCCTCTTCTTCTCTAACAAGTCCCACGCCTCTTGAAAGTTTAGACCCATCACTTTCATCGTTTGTGACAGACCATAGCACATCTGCACTGGCACACTATACCCCTCGGCCTTCCTCTCCTCGTACCACTCACTCACGGTTTCATAGCTTTTCATAGCTCCTCCAAAAACACTCTCCCATAGGAAGAGCGAATTACTAATATATCGTTCCCTGATGGGCTGGCTTTGGCACCTTGCTCATAAAGTAGGTTGCCGGTGGATCATCGGGCCAGAACCCTCACCACACTCTCGATATCCCTAGTTGTCCCCTACATTATAACTTGATTTCCTTAATCTCCAAACTCGTCTTGCCTTCTTTTTTGGGTTGCTGGAAGTTAATAAGCAGACCTTAAAACTTCATTCATCATTCTTAATTCGACATTCTTAATTCTTCATTCTTAATTCGTCATTCCTTTTAGCTGTCTCCCTAATTTTCTTTATCTTACTTTGCATGGTTTTTATCCTTCAACAATTTTTATCTCCTCCGGGGTGAGACCGTAGAGTTTACAGACAAGCTGGTTTACTTTTTCAATTCCTCTCTACTCTTCTTCAGTAACTCCGCGTGTAATTCCCCGATGAAAGTTTTATCATTTCTTATCACTTTTTCAAAAAATCCCGTGTAGTTCGTCGGTGTTAGAAAATAAAAACAATACTCTAATCCTTTCTTCTCTGCTTTGCTATTCAATTCTACAAAATAATCATTCGCCCCAGCGATTTTATCTCGGTTCTTCACATCTGTATCTTCATCATGTTTTATTTCCACAAAAATAATTTTCTTTCCTCTTTTTATAATAAAGTCAGGGTTAAATTGCTTTTGCTGGGGGTGGGTTCCGGGACGATAGTTGTAAGGAATAGAATAAAATCCTTGATCTTTTGATTTCACCCAGCAGTCAATAAATTTTATGTTCTCTTTTCTCGTTAATGTTTTCGCAAAATCTATTTCTGGTTCAGACAAAAGTACCGTTATATTTAGTGGTGATTTATAATCGTTTTCGTCTATTTTTATAGAATACTTACCCCTTATTTCATCTAATGCCTCGTCAATATTTTCTAATTCTTTTATCGTAGATGATTTTAACGATTTTTCACTAAACATTATTCCCTTGTTTTTCTTCACCTCGCTGATACTAATATAAGAGGCATTCATTTCTTTCGTGGATTTTTCGATTGGTTCGCTGTACACATCAACAATTCTGGATTGGCCGGTTAACTCTCTGTACAGAGTGTTGAAAGAAGATTTGGCTCTTTGCAGGTTGGCTTCCGTTACGGTTTTTTCGTCAATATCTTTAAGCTCTTTTATAATAAGCCCTTCAATAAATTTCTTATTCGCCTTCAAGGCAAAGTTAGTGTTATGTGTTAAATCTAAAAGCAAGATGTTATTAAAAACTTCGTTTACGGCTTCTTTGGCGGAACACTCCTCTAAATCTATCTCGGTTCTTTTGATCGTTTCTTCCCGCGTTTTTACTGATTTGTAAATTTGCTCTGTCAAATCCTTTCTACTTGTAAAACCAAGCGATTTCGGTAGTTCAATTTTTCCACGAGCTGGCGTTTTTGTTTCTGTTTTTATTTTCTTTTCAATGTTGATGTAGTAAAGTGAAAAATTACTTTTTGATTCCTTATCAACCTTGCTTGTAATTTTCTTGCTGATTTCCGCCACATCTCGCACAAGATCATCTATTTTTGAACCCCAAGCATCGTGATTGAAAATAGTAACTTGCGGATGAGTTTTTGGGTCGTTTTGATATACCGGCGGTACACGCAAACCCCTGCCCAGTACTTGAGCGATTAAAAGTTTAGAATTAAACGCTCTGTCCTCATGGGGAACGATCTGAAAAACATTATTTACATCCCAACCTTCTGTAAGCATAGAAACTGACACAATCCACTCAACGGGATTTTCCGGCTCATCAACAGTTTTCAATAATTCTCGGTTGTCTTCATGCTTCTGGCTTGAAGTAACCGGCAATACTTTTTTACGCGCTTCTTCTATCGAGCCGCCTTCTTCTAGTTTCAAAAACTTGCTGATTTCATCTGCGATTTCATCGGTCTTTGAGATTTTATTGGTAACAAAAATCGTTATATGCTTTTTGACTTTAGGATATTTCTTCTTGTTTTCAAGATGATTTTTGTAAATTGCCTTAAACTTTTGCTTCCACCCCTTTGATTCATCTTTTTCTAAATAGTTAATGTCTTTCACCATTCCGTCTTCAATCGCTTGTCGGATCGGATACCTGTAAATAACATCTTTGAAATAATTGTCGCCCTTATATGGCGTACCTGACGAATTTAAAATATATGAAAAATTGTATTCGGGATTTCTCAAAAATTTAGCCCACTCCAACATTTCCTCGTTTTCAGTAGCACTGGCGTGGATATTGGCATTGATGAAATGATGAGCTTCATCGTTAATAATCAAAATTTTTCTATCTTTGCCTCTTAAATCTTTGATTGACGAACCAACATGATCGTATGCCTTATGAATATTATCAATTACAATATCGCCCTTTTTAATCGTCGTGTTTGCTTGAATAATCCCAGGATTTCTGTATTTGCCACCCTTCGGGAAAGCACTTTGTAAATTTGTTTTGATTGTGAAATTATTAAATTTTTTCAAGAGTTCGTATTTGATAGTCCGTGAAGGACAGACAACCAAAACATTATCAACGACGCCTTCGGCAAGCAAAATTCGCGCCACCGCATACATTACCCAAGTTTTCCCTGTTCCCGTTGCCAAATCAATCGTGCAACTTAATTTATCTTTGAAAAGAAGGTCACCAAGCAATTCTTTCTCGTCCCTAAAAAATTCCTGCATTGCCTTGTTTGTCTTAAAATTCTCCCTGACTAAATCCTCTATATCTTTGTATTCTCCGCTTAAAAAGAGTTTAATCACTTTTCTGATTGTCTCAATTTGAAACTCCCATTTACCGCAAAGCTCGCCAATAAAATCCTCGTATTTAGAAATATCAAAATTATTGGCTTTCTCCGAAAGCCGCAGAACTAAATCATTAGGGCTGATTGTTTCTTTATCATCTTCCATAAATTACTTTTTCTTAAAATCTTTGATGTCTTTTACTTCCGCTTTCTCGTTTCCTAAAACATCAAGATAAATTATCATCAATTTTTGTCCAGCTTTCTGTTTGGGAAACGTAACCTTGAAATCGTTTTTGACCATCTCATCACCAAAGAAATAATGGTCCATATCAAAAATTTTTCCGTCATAATTCTCGTCAATCATTACCATTGATAACGCTTCTTTCTTTGGGTCTTCAAACTCCACCGGCTTTTTGCTGATTTGCACC
>JAHJUA010000006.1 GCA_018829425.1 Nanobdellota archaeon
AAAACAAAAATGAGGTTGGCAAAAAATGAGCGATAAGTTCATGACTGTTGACGATGTCGATGGTGATGAAGACGACGAGCTTGATGATATGATTAACGAGCTTGATGAATTTTAATCCTAATTCTTTTTTATTTTTTTATCAGTTAAACAATCTTTAATTTGCATTAAGTACAATCACATTATTGTCTTTATTAAATTCGTTATAAGAATAATCTACAGATAACTTTATTTCATCTGCGCTGCCCCTTAATAAAAACACATTTGTCAAAGTCAAGATTCTACCTGCACCGACGCTAACAGGAAGAACATCAAGCTCTTTCACGTTTTTCTCGTCGGCATAAACAATAAGTTTTGCACTACCAGAATCAATCAGACCTTCATTTTTTAGAGTCACTGAAACATCAAGATAATTTCCATTGGTCGTCGCAGAAGCATCTTCAAGAGAAAGGTCTGGGAGAGAAGGAAATGAATAAAGCCAGTTTATGTAACTAGGAATATCTTCTCCGAGGGTTTGCCCGCAATTTATTGTAGGATACATTATATTATTCTGATTGTTTGAGTGATCAAATCCAAGAGCGTGAAGAAGTTCGTGAGTTCCTACAATTGGATCCGAGCACTGACCTTCTCTTAAAAGCAGAACCATTCCGTTGAAAATCACATTGAAGTTATCCGTAGCAGTAACATTTGTAACTCCGCCCTCTCCTGCAATAAAAGTCCGACCTTCAACTTTCGCAGAACTGTCACATGTAATACTTATTTCTTCTTCTCCCAAAACAGAAGCCTCATAAAATGTTAACACTGTTAAGCCCCCAATCTTTTGAAAGGCACGGTTCATCTCATCCATTTTTGCGATTGGGCAGCCCTCAATTTTGTAAGAAATGTCCTTATTTTGATATCTCATATTTTCATAGAATTGCATGCCTTCTGTGCTGTTTCCCAATGTGAAGTTGCTGTTTCCATCTCCAGATGTGCCCTGACCGAAATTAACAATTCTACCAACAGGAATTATCCAGTAAAAAACAAGCAGCAGAACTACGATTAAGAAAAAAAAGAAACTAAAAATTTTCCACCCCATTTGGTTAAAAACCCTAATAGATATTTAAATTTATCATGAATGCATCCAACCCCAACAAAAAATAACTAATTTATAAAAAATAAAAAAATAAATGAATTAGAAAGTTTATTCAGAATCGTCTGAACTTTCTTCTTCTTCTGAATCTGAACTTGATTCTTCTTCTTCATCTTCAGCTTCAGATTCTTTATCTTCTGTAGCTTCTTCAGTTTCTTCAGTTTTTGTTTCTTCGTTTTCTTCCATTTTTGACCTCCTAAACAACCTATATTCCACTCGTTTTAAAGGTTTTGTTCAAGATTTTCAGTCGCTTTTCAGTCCAGAGTGATAACACTTCACTCTTTCTTTTTAGAATTATTTCCCATCAAGGTCTTTTGAATTTCTCCAATGCTTTTTTCAGGAATTGCAAAAGACATAGCAAAAACAGCGACGCCAAACACAAGAATTATAATTCCATACAAAATCGTTTTAGAAAGAACATCATTCATCAAACCAGTTATAAAATTCATTAAAATTTCTGTTTGAATCGATGCCGAATTAAGGAAAGTTGTTGCAACAAGATATGAAACCGTAACCAATATCCCTGAAATAAAAAGGTTTATTCCCAGAACTTTCAACCCCTTTCTTTCCTCTTTTGGAATGAATATTATTGTAGTGATAAGTATTAGTGAGAGAATTAAAGATCCATAAAGAGCCGTTTTGTAAATTCCCACATAGGATTTGATTTCCTCAATTCCGCCGCCCTGCAGATCGTAAACTTTCGCCAAATCAACATAACCTTGATCAGGGATATCTATTCCGTTTTCGATAAGCATCATATCAAGGAACATAGACACGCTTTCACCAGCAGGCCTGCAAATTGCATTTCCATCTAAATCAATCGAACTTTCATCATCATCACATACTGGAATTTCTTCCATCTGGCTCGCGAGAAAATCTTTTAGCCCAGAACCATCAACACTTACAAGAACACTAAACTCATCAATGTCCCCTCTTAGATAAGCAAGACCGTTAGTGAGCGCACCATCAACCATCGGCTTCATCCCCTCTTCGGGAATATCCAAAAAATTAATTTCCATCAAACCGCCCGAAATGTTTTCCACGGCACTGTCAAGATAATCATAAGTTCCGCTTGCTTCAAGATTTTCAATATAAATCTCTGGATAAAGTAAACTGTTCATAGAAAACAACACAACTGTGAGAGAAACAGATAATACTAAAAAAATACTCACAACCACAAGAATAGTTGTTCTGCCAGCACCCATGAATGAACTAAAGAACTCCTGATTTTAAAGGTTTTGTAAAGCGCAAATCATTACCTATAAAATTGTAAGTAAAGATTAAAAACGCATCATTTTTTTACTAATCATGGAAATAAATAAAGAAGTAGATAAAAAAATATTTTTTAACCTCTCTCCCACGAGCATTAATACGTTTTATCAAAGCCCGCTATTATTTTATCTGAGATACATTTCAAAAGTTCCGGATGACACGAAAGTCCCAGTTTGTTATGGTTTGTCGGGGAACATCGTGCACGATTGTCTCCAAAAATACGCCAATAAAGATCTCAATCGCCAAAATATCTTTTCGCATTTTTCGAATCAATGGTTAAATAAAAATTTGCACAATCATAAAGACCTAAAAAATGAGGTCTTAAGTCAAGAAGAATATATCCTCGCGCTTATCAAAGGAATAGATATCGTGGATGAGCATTCAGAACATGTTTGTGAAGAAACAATTAGTTTTCCGTTTGTGGAAAATGAAAATATCACAATTGGGCTAAAGGGAATAATTGATTTGCAAGCCAAACAAAAATCTAACTCAGAGGTCATAGTAATAGATTATAAGACAAGCAATAGTATGAATTCGGGGAAAGATTTTGAAAGACAAGCATTATTTTATAATTATTTGGTTCATAAAAAGGGAAGGTCATTGCCGAAGAAAACCGTTTTCAAGTATCTTAAATTAGGTGCAGAAAAAGTTTACGCATTCTCTCAAGAAGATATCGAGCTTTTTGAAGAAGAATTAGGGTCTATAGCAGAACAGATTTTTGAATATGGGACAGATATAGGAAAGTATCCGGTGGGAAACATAAACGACATTTTTAACAGCAAAAAAGAAGCTTGCATAAAAGAGATTA
>JAHJUA010000059.1 GCA_018829425.1 Nanobdellota archaeon
CAATCAGCGTTAAAAGAAGTCGTAGCTACAAGCTGCGGTCTTGACCACGGAGAATTCTGCCCCATGAATCAGACAGTAAATCAACAAACTTATTTAGCATTAGGAATTGTTGGCCTCCTAATTGTAATCGGCATTGTCCTCATATTCAATAAACCGAAGGAAAAAATTATTGTTAAAAAAGTTAAGGAAAAAAAGAAAGCGTTAAATTTGGAAGGCCTTGATAAAAAAGAAAAGGAAGCGGTGAAAATTGTTCAGGCCGAGAATGGAACAATCTTCCAGGCAGAACTTATGGAAAAACTTGGAATTGGAAAAGTTGGAATCACGAGGCTGCTTGACAAACTTGAGGCAAAACAGATTATCGAAAGAAAGCGAAGAGGAATGAATAATGTTGTTGTTTTGAAAGATTAGATGAAAATTAATCTTGAGTTGATATTAGGAACATCTTTTATTATTGGATTCTTCATAGCATTGTCCTATTTTGTTCAATCAAATCTCGGATTTGTCCAAGAAAATTTGAAGAACTCTATTCTTGGAGCTTTTTTGTATTCGTTCGCTTTTTTTCTTGCAGTGGTTATAGCGCCGATAAGTGCAATCCCCCTCCTTCCAATAGCAGCAAAAATATGGGGGGTTTTTCCCGCTACAGTTTTATCCATAACAGGACTAACTTCAGGTTCCACTGTTGCATTCATGATTTCTCAAAAATACGGTTCCATCGTAGCTAAAAAATTCTTTTCCCAAAAACAAATAGACAAGATAGAGAAAAAATTTATTGGGGATAATTATCTCTGGAAGATTCTTTTTATGAGAATGATTCTTCCGGCAGAACTCCTTAGCTATGTTCTGGGAATTTCAAAAAAAATCGAACTAAAAAAATTTGTAGTTGCTACAACAATAGGCATGATTCCCCCACCATTTTAATAGCCTATTTTGGGTTAATCTCATTTAGCTATCAGATCTTGATGATTGAACTTTTTCTTATCGGCATCATTGTTATTTTTATTATCAATGGGTTTAAGGACAAGTAGTCGATGAAACTAGTTTCACCAAAGCGGTTATAACAAACTAATTCAGTAGTTTATGCATGGAAAACGAAACCGACAAAAAGATGAAAGGAGGGAAGGTCAACACCGAATTGTATATCCAGTTAGGGATAATTGCACTCTTGGCGTTAGTTATCGTGTTCAATGCCGGGAAGATTTATTCTGGAAACGGAGTAACAGGGCTCGCTACAGGCGCAGTTACGGTTTCTGCATCAGATATAATTCCTACAGGGGTGCCTGCGGTTTATGGAAATGAGATGGGGGTTTCTTATGATGATGTATCTCCTAATAACCCAAGACTTGCTGATGCGACAATTGCAAAGTTATCTCAATATGAAGATAAAAAATTAAATAATGAGCAAATGGAAAGATACATAAGAATTGCTGGTTCTATAAGTTGCGAATATTGCTGTGGCGCTAATTCAATAATTTTTTCAAATGGAGAAAGAGCTTGTGGATGTGCTCATAGTTATTCTATGAGGGGAGTGGCAAAGTACCTTTTAACGGAACATCCGGATATGTCTGATGAGGATATTCTTTCTGAGCTTGGAAAATGGAAAGTTCTTTTCTTTCCAGAAATTCACGAACAAAAAGCCCAAGTATTAGAAGCAAAGGGAATTGATTCGATGAACTATATCAATTTAGCTTCTAATTTATACCGTGGGATTGAGAAAGGTCAGGCAAGTAATGGTGGAATGGTCGGGGGATGTTAAGATGAATTTTGTTTTTTCTTTTAGAAATTTTTCATCCTTTTCCCTTTTTCATTTAGGTGGAAAAAGAGATTTCTTGGAAATGAAGAATGAAGAAATAGGCTATAAGAATCTTGAAAAAAGTGAAAGGAGGATATTTTAAATGGAAAGACGAATAATGTTATGGATAACTGTGGGGGTATTATTTTTAGTTGCTCTGTATTTTGTATTCCAAATAGGAGCGACAGGAAATGCAATCGTATCCAGTGATGGAAAAATAGATATGAGCGGTTGGACAGAAAATGAAAAGATGAACTATGAGATGCACGGAACAATCCCGGCAAGAGCCAGTGGTGGTTCTTCATCAGGAAGCGCTCAAATGGTGGGGGGTTGTTAAAATGGATTGTTGCAAGATAAAAGATGGAGAAGGATGTTGTAAAGATTTTAAGGAAATGAAAGGAGGGAAAAGAAAAATGAATACGCGAATAACTTTGTGGGTGGTGGTTGGTGCGCTCTTCATTATTGCTTTATTTTTCACATTTAAAGCTGGCGCAGTTGGAAGTGTTGAGGCAGCAGGCAACGCGGTAAAAACAGTTGCATCATCCTCTGCAGGAATGGTTGGCGGCTGTTAGTTATCAACTTCTTATTTTAAAATGGCAAAGAAAATATTTATTTTTGGGATTGGACTTGTAGTCCTAGTTGGAATCTTGTTTTTCGCATTAGGCAGCGATAGAGTAAGCAGTTTTGAAACAGTCAGCAATTACGATGGAGAAATGACTATCTATAAATCTGGAAGTTGTGGTTGCTGTAATGTATATTCAAATTATTTCGAGGATAGGGGAAATCCAAATGTTGATGTTATAAACTCAGAAAATTTAAATTTACTAAAAGAAGAATATGGGGTTCCTTCTGAACTTGAAAGTTGTCATACAACAATAATTGGAGATTATTTCGTTGAAGGTCACATTCCTCTTGAAGCGGTTGAAAAACTTCTTTCAGAAAGACCAGATATAGCAGGAATTGCAATGCCGGGAATGCCTTCGGGAAGTCCTGGAATGCCTGGAGGGAAAAATGGAGACTTTGTAATCTATGCTGTAAATCACGACGGAACTTATGAAGAATTTATGAGGATTTGAGATGGTTAAGAAATTTTTTATTTTACCTGTAATATCTTTTTTCTTTTTGAAGCTTGTCAGTGCGCACTGTCCTTTGTGCACAATTGGCGCGGGCGCCGCGGCAGCAGGAGCAGTGTGGCTAGGTGTAAGCAAAGTTGTTGTTGCTTTGTTCATAGGGGCATTCGCAATGTCTATGGGACTTTGGTTTTCGAATATAATAAAAAAACAGTATATTCAATTCCAGAAAACTCTTATTGTTATAGTGGTGTTTCTAACAACTGTTTGGCCTTTAATGCCTTTATTCAGCGCAATAGGTCCGCTTTATCTTTCATTCATGGGCGAGTATGGAATAACTTATGCCGTTAATTATTCTATAGCAAGCAGTCTCTTTGGAGGTTTGGTAGTTCTTTCTTCTCCCTTGATAAGCAAGAAACTAACTAAGTTAAGAGAAGGGAAGATGTTACCATTTCAAGGAATCATAATCACCCTCTCGACATTAATCATTGCAGGATCAATAATCCAGGTCTTAGTTTAAGATGGATACTTTAACATGGATTTTTATGGGAATTGCAATTTTGTTCTTCTTAATTCTGATATTGAAAAATATTTTTAATCTTAAAAAAATCTGTGTGATCTGTGCCTCGGTTATGTTATCATGGATAATCCTCCTCACGCTTTATTTCTTAAACATTTTTCCAGACAAAAC
>JAHJUA010000060.1 GCA_018829425.1 Nanobdellota archaeon
ACTCCGTTAAGGTTCTCCACTAAAAAATTAATGCTGGAATTTAATGAATCATCATCACAGTTATTTATGTTAATACGGCGCGGAGCGCCTTTAATTCTAGAAGGTGAGCGTAGCGACGGCAAATTTAATTAAAGATTCGGGATTAAATAAATACTTATTTTAAATAAACTCCAGTATACAAATTTTTATAAACAGCTTATGAGTTTTGTGGATTATGGGTGGAGGAACTGGTGGTAGTGGAACTGAATTTCCTGTTGTAGAGGAGCGTGCCGTTCAGAACGAAAGCAAGCCTGTTCAGTTGGTGCAGTTGGTAGAAAAGTTTGGTGAAAGCGGCGTTGTTTCTAATTATGATGTTAAAGGTTTGGAGGGGTTTAGGGAAAGACAAGAAACTCCGAGAGTTGAGGTTTATAGGTTTGCAGAATCTCCCGAAAATTATAGAGAATTCTTAGACGGTTATGTTGATGGGAATTTTAGGCAATTGGATGTGTCTGATGATTATAGGGTGAGAGATATCGGTTCTTTGACGAGTGTTCTTGAAGAAACAAGAGAAAAGTTAGAGCTTACTAATTTTAAGAATTCTCATGCTTTTTGGAGGAAGAAATACAGGTCTCCTTCTAATAAGCCTGTTCTTGTATCAGATACTTTTTCTGTTCTTTCAGCTGCAGCATCCTTTGTCCACCCATTCTTTCTCATTGTCACTGTTGGGTCTCAAGGGATGGGAGAATTTGTAAGAAGAGATGTAAGAAAAAGATTAAATTCTGAAGTTTTGGAATTGGAGAAATCACTTCATGTTTATGGTACTTTTCAACAGAATGTTGTGAGGGCAGAGGTAGAAGTAAAAGAAAGTCCCGAAGCCAGAGCGTTGGTTCAAGGGGTGGAGAGTCAAATTGGTAGATATCCTTATTTCAAGGTCGATGTTCCTATTGTAAATGAGGATTTGATTGAAGCCTATGGTCTTTCTGGCAGAATAATTTTATTCAACAATCGCGCGAATTCTTCTAACTCTTGCGACGACGGATGTTCATCTAAGAAAAAATCTTAAACTTTAGCGGCAGATTAATTTTTATCTCGTCAAGATTTTTGGAGCGATTTTTGAAACTGTGAATGGAAATTCCCTTCACTTCGCCTGTTGTTTTGTCGGTTATTTTGAATATGCCTTTTCCAATGTTCTCAAAATAACAATTAGAAATATCGCCGGAGACTATCTCCAAAAAATCTCCCTTTTCATCATAATACAATCTCATTTCGTCTTCCATATTTCTCCTGTTATTTTATTTGTAAAAAAAGATGTGATGACAAAGCCATTTCCGTTTAAATACTTAACTGAAACCATCAGGTACCTTTCCTGTTTTGACATCTCTTTGAATTCTTTATAGAAATACAAGACACTTTTGTCGTCTTCAATTCTTGTTGTGTGAGGATTTTTTAATACATCTTTAATTTTTTCAACCGAGTCTTGCATATGAGGGTGTTTCCTAATGTGCTTCAATCTTTCTTCGGTAAGATGAATTTCTTTCTTATTTTTATCAATTATCTCAAAGACATAAACCATTTTCATTCAACAACTGCGCGAATTCTTCTAACGCCTGCAGAACTAGATTCTTCTTTTGTTATTTTGAATTTTCCAATTTCTTTTGTGTTTTCTACATGAGGGCCAGTGCAGATTTCTTTCGAGAAATTTTCAATAGTATAAACTGAAACAACGTCTGGATACTTCGCGCCGAATTCTCCACCTGCTCCTGAGGCGAGTACTTTCTTGAGAGGCATTTCTTCACGCTTTACATTGATTCCTTCGGCAATTTTTTTATTCACAAGCGTTTCAACTTTTTTCAGTTCTTCATCTGTGAGTTTTCTTGGGAAATTGAAATCAAATCTCAACTTTTCGGCGTTTATGTTTGAACCTTTTTGCCTTATGTCTTCTTTGAGAACTTCTCTTAACGCTTGATTAAGAAGATGTGTCGCGGTGTGGAGTTTTGTTGTTTGCTCCGAGTTGTCGGCGAGGCCCGATTTGAAAGTTCCTGCCGAGGCTGTTTTTGAAAGTTCTTGATGTTTTTTTAGTTCATTTCTGAAATCATTTTCATCAACATGAATTTTCTTTTCTCGTGCTAGTTCGATAGTTATTTCTATTGGAAAACCATAACTTTGGTATAGAAGGAATGCATCTTTCCCAGATAATTTTTTCCCAGAGATTTTTTCAAATATTTTCATTCCCCTTTCAATTGTTTTTAAAAAATTCTCTTCTTCTTTTTCCAATTCCTCCAGTATCTCTTTTTTCTTAAGGTGTTTGTAGTCATCGTAGATTTTGAAAACTGGTTCTGCAACTTTTGTCGTGAAATTTTTAAGACCGAGGTTTCTGCCATATCTTACTGCTCTTCGTATCAATCTCCTTGCCACATAACCCTGCCCTGAATTTGAAGGTGCTGCACCGTCGGCGATAATCATCGTTGCTGCCTTAATGTGGTCTGCGATTATTCTCATTTCTCTTTTGTGGGTTTCATATCTTTTTCCAGAGAGTTTTTCAATTTTTTCAATAATCGGTTTCCAAACTTCTGTTAAATAATTGTCATCCAAACCGTTTAAGAGAGCGAGGGTTCTTTCGACGCCGCCGCCGAAGTCAACGTTTTTTTGTTTCGCTTCTAAGTAATTTCCTTTTTCATCTTTCACATATTGCATCAAAACATCATTTCCTATCTCGACCCAGTTTTTATTTTCAGAGTCAAAATTTTTAGGCGGATTTTCACTTTTTGAAGTCCAGTAAAATTGTTCTGTGTCTGGGCCGCAAGGACCTGTGTTTCCAGCTGGTCCCCACCAATTATCTTTCTTTGGAAGAAATGAAATTCTTTCCCTGGGGATTTCAAGAGACTCCCACACTTTTGATGACTCTGTATCTTTAGGCGCGTCTTTATCTCCTGCGAAACAACTTACAGCGTAATGGCTTAATGGAATCTTTAGAATTCTTGTTTGAAACTCAAACGTGTATTTTATCGCTCCTTCTTTCCAGTAGTCTCCTAAGGACCAGCTGCCGAGCATTTCAAAGAATGTGTGGTGGCACGAGTCGCCGACTTCATCTATGTCCGTCGTTCGAATGCACTTCTGAACATTCACGAGGCGTTTGCCGAGAGGATGTTTTTGCCCGAGAAGATAGGGGACGAGAGGATGCATGCCTGCTGTTGTAAAGAGAACCGTTGGGTCGTTTCCAGGAATAAGACTTGCGTTTGGAATTTCTTTATGGTCTTTTGATTTGAAGAATTCAATGTATGACTTTATGAGTTTTTTCCTTGTCCAATCCATGGTTGAATATGTAATCCGAGTTTTAAAAATTGTTTGATTCTTGATTTGTGTTTGGAGTATATAAAAACTTATAAATTGGCAATTTATGGATTTTTATGATTAAAAAACATAAAACATTTGGGCCTAATGGTTATAGAAAGAATCTTGAGGATATGAAGGCCGAAGGTTATCGGCCCGCGACGATTCAGGAGTCAATTTCAATAGCTTCGGATGGCTTTGGTCTTGAAGGAGAGTTCGATGCTAAAAGGGATATTTTTGACCCAAAATGGCTTCAATTAGGATACCTTGTAAAAACCTCTGAAGGAGTTTTTACCAATACTGCATTAACAGATGAAAATTTTTTGAAAGGTCTTTTGAATGCCACTAAGAAGGTAAACGGAATTTATCTTATTGACAGTAAAACAGCTTTCGCGCCTTATGAGACTTTTAAAAGTGGAGAACAAGATTCGGAAACATTCTGCGAGGGAGGATTAGCAAGAGCGCTTGAACATACTGAAGAAGAAGTCGCAGAAAATTTTAAAGAAATATCTTCTCTAAAACATTACAGGCGAGGAGTTAATGTTTTGGGCTTCGATGGAGTTAAAGAACCTGTTTCAAGAGTCGCCGGTTTGGATTCTAACAGGAGGGACCTTGTTGGTGTCGGGATTGATATTGTCAGCTACGTCTGGGACGGCGGGGGCGGTTGTGCTTTTGGATTGCTTTGATTTCAGGAAAGTTTAAAAAGTTTAACTCCTTAAAGTTGTAATGTTGAAATGAAATTACTCAAATCCATTTAACTAATTGTCCAACCTGCCCACCCGAAAGCCAGACGCTACCAAAGATGGCGCGCCTTCGACGCTGAGGAGAACCAAGTTTCTCCTTACAGTAACCTCTCCTTTAAGTTTGCGCGCCTTCGGCGCGAATTAATATTTATAAGAGCAAGGTAAAATCGCGCTGGTTAATTTAATTTTAGTTTTTTATTAATAGAATTTTGAAATGGCGAGCGCAGCGAGCAAATATCTTTAGAACTAAAGATCTTGACTGTCTCTTTGTAGATGGTCAAGCCTGTTTTGTATTTCCTTCAACTGGCTTTCTATGTCTCCGTTGCCGCTGTTCTTTTTCGCGTGCTCGACAGAATCAGGTTCGCCCGAAATTTTCTTTTCGATTATCTCGGGAATTTCAAGTTTAGGAAGAGTTTTCTCCAGTTTCGTAATTGTCATCCTCACATCTTTTATCTTCCTGTAAAGAGCAGATTTCAATTCAAGCTCCTTCATTCTGTAAAAACCATAACCTCTTATCGCCTTTTCAATTCTTAGGGAAACAACTTGTGAAAAAAGAATGTCCCTTCTTGCTTCGATGGCTTCCTCATATTCAAATCTCACATGTATTAGACTTTTGTTGCTCGTGTTGGATGCCATATTATATTTTAGAAAAAATATCTCGGTCTGCTTTTTCTATCTGATCTTTCATAGACCTGATTTCATTTTCCCATGATTTGAGTTCGCTCTCTTCTCTTTCTTTCAATTTTTTTATCTCGCTAAGAGTATGTTCTATATTGGAAATTTTCTTTTTCGTGTCGTTAAATATTTTTAGAGCTTCTTCGAAGTTGTCTATCCTTATGAAAACTGGTTCGCCGACATTTCTCCCACTGTTAAATCCTTCACTACCTGAACTTTTCCATAACTCTTTAGTAAGTGGTTTTCTCAGGGGTTCCTGCATCATTCGCATTTCATCTAAGTCTTCATCTTCAGATTCATCGTCGAAGTCATCTGCATCAGGAAACTCCCTGTCCTCTTTTTCCCCAGCCACTGCTTCTTTAATTGTGTCTTGAGAAAATTTTGTTCCGAGTGAACTGCTTGGCATGCTCGGAAGTTTGTGAATTGGACCAAAGTCATCATCTTCGCTAAAATCTGGAAGCTTTGGAAGTTCAGGAAGAGTCCCACTTGGAGTTTTATTCCATTCATTCTCTTTTTTTCTACTAAATAATCCCATTTTGTTTCAAATAAATATAGACTTTACATTATATATAATCATTGGCCACTTTAAAAACTTTTATTTTTTAATGATGAACTAAAATAGAATCAGGAGAAAACTCCTTCAACGTTTCGCTAAAGCGAACCGAAAGGTATTTATTTAGACTCTGTTTAGTCTTGTAATGCTCAAAAAATTTCTTAAGGAAGTTATTACTATTGTCGTCGGGAAAAACGCCGAAGAGATAGTTGAATTTTTAGACACTAAAAAACATGTCAACGAATTCATAATCTCAAAGAAACTTGATTTGACGATTAATCAAACGAGAAATATTCTTTACAAGATTTCAGATCAGGGTCTTGTTTCTTCAATAAGAAAAAAAGACAAGAGGAAAGGATGGTATACTTATTTTTGGAAGATTGAAGTTTTGAAATCACTTGAGTTTTTGAGAAATGACTTGATGAAAAAAATTGAACAGCTTGAGAACCAAGTTCGGAGCAGAGAGACAAAGAGATTTTATGTGTGCGATACTTGCCACATAGAAATTACTGAAGAAAATGCGCTCTCCAATAATTTTACCTGTAATGAATGCGGGTCGATATTTGTTTTCAAGGATAATACAAAAATCTTGAAGGAGATGAAGAGAGCTCTTGAAAAACTTAAGAATGATTTGGGACTCGTCGATAATGAAATAAGCATAGAGAGCAAGAAAGTAGAAGTTGGAAAAATGAAAGTGATAAATAAAGAAGAGAAGGAAAAGAAAAAAGTAAGGGAAACTAAGAGGCTCGAAAGGAAAGTAGTTAGAGACAAATTGAAGAAAGCCGCGGGTAAAACAAAAAAGAAAACCCCTGCGAAGAAATCCAAAAAAGTAGATAAGAAAAAGAAGCCGAAGTCTAAAAGTAAATCCGCTAAAAAGCCAAAAAGTAAAACATTAAAGAGAAAGTCAAAGGCTAAAGGAAAGAAATAATTCTCATGGCAAATGTTTATAGTTTTTCACCTGTTAAAAAAAGAAGTGTTTTCAGCCTGCTTAGCATTACTTTGATTTTGATTGGAGTTAATGTTGCAGCATTCATAATTTTTTCAATTCTTCTTAGGATCAACCCGAATTATGTTGATTACATTGCTATCAAGCCATCAAATATTGTTCACGGAAAATATCTCTGGACTTTTGTTACAAGTATGTTTATGCATGGAGGATTTTTCCATTTATTCGCAAATATGTTTTCTCTGCTCTTTATCGGAAGTCTTATTGAAAAAATAATCGGGCCCAAAAGATATGTGTCTTTCTATTTCCTCTCTGGTTTGCTTGCAGGGTTGTTATTTGTGGTAGTTGGGCTGATAATGTATTTTCTGGGTTATTCTGGAGATTTTAACACATTTGCTGTTGGTGCTTCTGGTGCGCTCTTTGGACTCGTTGGACTGCTTGTCCTTTTGACTCCAGATCTTCCTGTCTTTGTGATGTTCATTCCGATTCCTATTAAAATGAAGTATGCAGGACCTGGAATCCTCATAGTCCTTTGGCTCATCTCAATTGCTGGGAACGTTCCGATAGGAAACACTGCTCATCTTGGAGGACTTATTGCAGGACTTGGATATGGATTGTACTTGAAGCACAAATATAAAAATAAGGTGAGGATGATTGAGAAACATTTTAGTTAATGGCAAAGAAAAAATCAAATAATGTGAAAAAGAAAGAGAATCTTTTAAAGAAAAACTACAAGTTGAGTTGGGATTATGTAAAAGAGACGAAGAATTTTATTTATGCTTCAATTGGGTTGTTCTTTCTTTTTGTCTTAGCCGGCGCTTTTTTACCCACGCCTCCAGAAATTGAGAAGGCACTTATCGAGTTGATTAATAAACTTATTTTGACCACAGAAGGAATGTCTCAGGGAGAACTTGTGAATTTTATCTTTTTGAATAATATTCAGAGCAGTTTTTTTGGAGTTTTTTATGGGATAGTCCTTGGAATTTTTCCAGTTGTTTCTACAATGGTTAATGGATACCTTCTAGGATTTGTTGCCTCGAAAAGCGCTGAAGTTGGAGGAGTATTTGTTCTTTGGAGACTTTTCCCCCATGGAATTTTTGAGTTACCGGCGCTGTTTCTTTCACTTGGTATGGGGCTTAAACTTGGAAGTTTTGTATTTCAAAAAAATAAAATTGAATCTTTGAAGGATTATCTTCTTAATTCCTTGAGAGTTTTTGTGTTTGTAATTATTCCCCTTTTGATAATTGCTGCAATAATAGAAGGAAGTCTTATTTTTGTTGGCTGATTCTCGACGGAGGCAGAAATATTTATATACTTTGTTTTATGATTAATTATATTAAATTGATTAAAAGGAGGTCAAAAAAATGAATTCAACAGGTGTGACTCTTGCATGGATTGGAGCTCTTGCTGCAATTGTAGGTTCGTTCTGGGGAATGAATTTCTACTTATCTGCAATAGGCGGAGTTCTTGTAGCAATCAGCTTACTCATGAAATAAGCCTTCGGCTTCTTTTTTATTTTTAATACTTTTTATTTAATTTGTTTTTAGAAATCTAATTCTTCTTTATTTTAATCGGAAAGAAGTTTTAT
>JAHJUA010000061.1 GCA_018829425.1 Nanobdellota archaeon
GGAGTTTTCGGGAGCATTGTAGACAAAGCCTCGTTTAGAGATCAGAATGTTTATTACAAACCGAAGTTTAACGTCGTGAGCATCTTCATTTACAACCTTCTTTGGTGGCTTGTTCTCATAAGCATCAGCGTTGCCCTGATTAACATGCTTCCCGTCGGAATCTTCGACGGCGGTCGATTCTTTTATCTAACTATCTTAGGAATTACAAAGAGTAAGAAAGTTGCAGAAAGGGCTTTCGTAATTTCGACTTATTTCTTCCTAATGATATTAATCGCTCTTATGCTATTTTGGGTTAAGAGTTTCTTTGGTTAGAATTAATTCGTGATAAAATGGATTTTCTTAATTTGTAAGAGTTAGCCCATTTTGCATAGGCATTCCAACCATAAATAATTTCGCTCATTTTCTTTTTAGATATTTCTCCTAGAGAAAAGACATTTATTTTATTTAAGACGTTTCTTATATTTCTCTTCCTTAACAATTTAAAATAATAAAAGTTCCGAAAACCAACAAAGTCAACTCCACGAGATAAATTCACAATTTTGTATTTCTGTGGATGAAGTTCAAGTTTTAGTTTTTCAGATAAAAAATCCTCAATCGCCCCCCCCCCGAATAGCAAGCCGCTCTTTGGAGGAATCAATCAATACAAAATCATCAACGTATCTTAGGTAATATTTTGCTTTCAATTTGTGCTTCACAAATTGGTCGAGTTCATTAAGATAAATGTTCGCAAAAAATTGCGAAGTTAGATTTCCGAGGGGCATTCCTTCCCTAAAGGGATTATCGCGAACATTGTTTTCGAGGATTAATTTTACAAGAGACATAACTTCTTCATCGTTAATCTTTTTTCTTAAAACAGCAAAAAGCAGATCGTGATTGACTTCTCGAAAATATTGTTTTATGTCTGCCTTGAGGCAGTATCCAGAAGAAGTTAGGTTTTTAGTTGCTTTTCTTTGAAATTCTCTAAACCTGTCTAGAGCAAGCAGTGAGCCTTTGCCTTTTCTACAAGCGCAATTATCATAAATAAAAATATTTTCATAAATTGGCTCAAGAATGTTTACAAGAGCATGATGAACAATTCTATCTCTAAAATGTGATTTTGAAATCTTGCGAGTTTTTGGGTCGCGCAAGATGAATGTCTTTAATGATAGTGGTTTGTATGTCTGGTTCTTCAATTCTTCATGGAGAATTTTCAAATTTTTGCCGAGATTCTTCTCGAACTGCTTAACATAATTTCTCTTCGTCTTTCCTTTTCTTGCTTTTCTCCAAGCAAGAACGAGATTCTGAATTGAACACACTTCAGAATATAAATTCTTGTAAGTTTTCATAGCATAAATGCCCTGAAAGGACTATTCCGAGATCCGAGTTCCTGTTCGACGGATCCCTGTTGCAGTTGAAGTTCGACCTGTTGGAATTCGCATCGGACCTCGCGAGCCAAAATAGCCGAATGTGTCGATTGCCACCTTCCCTTCAAGTTTCGCTTTACGAAAAACTACTAATTGTCGGAAATGAATTTTATGACTTAAAATAAATCTAAATGACGTGCTAACAATCCGACGTGTAGTCCGCGTCTTTTCCTCTTGCTGAAGGAGAAAAAGTTTCAGGACAAAAGTGTTAAGAAAAAATACTTTAAAAATTTTCGCACATGCTTTGTTCACCACATCAGCCAGCAGACCTTATTCACGTTTCTTAGAAGCCCTTACCCCGAGATCCGAGTTCCTGTTCGACGGATCCCTGTCGCAGTTGAAGTACGACCTGACGGAATTCGCAAAGGACCACGCGACAGCACCATCTCGTGGATACCAATAGGATAAACTTCCTTCCTTAACATCTGTTCTTGGAAGTCCTTGTTCTGTCGGGTTTTCAAGCCATGAGGCGCGTGAAATTCTTTTGTCTTCCATTAAGGTGTCTTCTGAAAGTTTTTCTGCTTCGGTCTTGTTTCTTGTGAGAATGTAAATGCCGTCTTCTCCTTTTTCAAAAAAAGCGTCAAGCCACTCTGCTCTCCAGGGGTTTCTAACTGCAGTAGCATCTTCGTAAACTTCGGGAACATTTTCTTTTGAGTATTTTAAGAACTCAACATATTCTTTTGGGGTTAACATTCTTGAACCTTCAGCCGCAAGTGATTTATGGGCTTGATACCAGTTTTTTCCTTGATGAGTTCTTTCTCTTGGAACATCTGTGTTAATTGAAGGAACATGGATTAAACTACCATCACCCTTAGAATTAGCCAAACCAGTTCTCAAAGTATAAACTTTAGGATTCAAAGTTCTTAGCGTTTCATTGCTTACTTCAATTATTGGTGCCATGAAAATCTTATAGAAAAGGGCTTTATAAATTTTATGGTTCTGTTACCTTTGTCAAAAAGTAACGACCATAAATTAAACCAATTCCATAAATTCTTCTCTGGAAATTTGAACATCTTTCCTCAGAATTTTATTTAGCAAACCGCGGTCAAGTTTCTCTCCAGAATGATTTGGAACAACAGTTGTTCTTCCGTCGCTATGCCTAAGAAAGATATGACTTCCAGATTGCCTCATTGTTTTGAAACCAAGTTTTGAAAGAATTTTAATCAACTTGCTGGCGGTTATCTGCGGGAGCTTCGGCATTTTAAACCTGGATTCTTTGCAGCCCTATGAAATTTCTCGCTACATTCTTGTCTCCATCCAGATAAAGAGAAATTGCTTCGCGAGTTCTCTTAAGGAGCTCATCTAGGGTTTTTGCCTGAGTGTGACACCCCGGAAGCTCAACTACCTCTGAAATTAAATAACCGTCTTCTCCTTTCTCAATTATTACATTAAAATCCATGAGAAGATTAGCCCCTGCATTTATTTAAAACTTTCTGTTGCCGCATCACAAATCAATAACTCCATCTTTTGTCAGCGCGGCAAATCGTATTCCAACGGGGAGATTGATTAGTGCGGAGATGAGTGCCATGTGTTCCTTGCCGTCGCCGGACGCAATACTTAATGCAACTTCAGTTCCATTTGTTTTTCCTTTCAGTTTTTTCATGAACTCGTCTTTCAAATCTCTTAATTTTTTTTCAAGACTAACCTCGATAAATTCAAATGGTTTTTCTGCGATGAACTTTTTTGCGCCTTTTTCTCCAAGAATTATAATACTCTCCCAGTCTCCGTGCTTAATCAAACCTGAGACTTGTCCCCACGTTTCTTCATCTTTTGAAAGTAATGCGACTAGTTCCATGTTAAGAAGCAAGTGTGACCACACACTTGAGAGTTAATCCGTTAATAGAGGTATCATAACAATGGGTGAATGCCGTTCCCCAAGCATCTTTTTCATTCTCCGTTAGTCTAGAATCATCATATACTTGGACGGTTAAATCGTGGTAACCCCTTACCAGTTCTTGAGCTTTTGTGGGATCAAAATTGTCACTATCAGACATCCTGTCTGCAGCCCTCATCATTCTAGCAAATCGCCATTTGTAAACTCTTTCTGCTAATTTCATATTTATTAAGGATTTTATCTCTTTTTAAAAATTGTTGTATTCGTGTGCCGTAAAAAGTTTTATAAACCAACTTCCTCTAAGAAAAATACCGATTGAACAACTTCGACAAGACACTTGTTCTGTGCTCTTGGCGTGTAAAGTTGGAGGTATTAAGATGAAAACAGAATTGCTTAAAGCATTGACCGAATTGCGAAAAGATAAAGAAAGAAAGTTTGACCAAACTGTTGATTTAATTGTAAATCTGAAAAAATTTGACGTGAAGAAAAGTCAGGTAAATCTAATAATTAATCTTCCATTCAAAATTAAAGAAAAGAAAATTTGCGCATTTCTCGAAACTACAAACAAAGATGTTGAAACAATCACCCCCGAAAAATTCAAGAATTATTCTGATAAAACTGCCCTTAAGAAACTTGTAAAGAAATATGACTTCTTTATTGCGCAGGCGAGCCTTATGCCAAAGGTTGCGACAACGTTCGGTCGTGTTTTGGGTCCAGCTGGAAAAATGCCCTCGCCACAACTTGGAATTTTAACTCAAGTAAACAAAGAAGAAGTTGAAAAGCTCAAGAAAAAAATAAATGATAGTATAAAAATAAAGATAAAAGAAAATAGCATAAAACTTGCCGTCGGGAAACAGAGCATGAAGGACGAAGAGATAGTTGAAAACATTCTGGCTATCTATAGTGAGATACTGAAAAATCTTCCAAGAGAAAAAGAAAATTTGAAAAGTGTTGAAATAAAATTCACCATGACTAAACCGCAGAAAATAGATCCGAGCAAATTATAAAATGGCACAGCAAAAAGCGCACGTATCAGAACAGAAGAAGAAAAATGTTTCAGAGTTGTCCGAGCTTGCTAAGAGCAATAAGACGATTCTATTGGTTTCAATAAAGGGAATTCCTGCTTCGCAGTATCAAGAAATAGTCAAAAAGTTTAGAGGTAAAGCTGTTATTAAAGTTCCAAAGAAGAGCTCTATCTCGAGAGCACTTGAATCTCAAGAAAATGAGGGAATAAAAAAATTGAAAGAATATGTTGGGGACAGCATGGCTATTCTTTTTTCTGATGATGATGCGTTTGATATTTCTGCGGAACTTCTGAATAAGAAAACTGCTGTTGGGGCGAAGGCAGGTCAAGAAGCTCCCGAAGATATTATTGTTCAACCTGGGCCAACAGAACTTTTGCCAGGGCCTGCGATAAGCGAGCTTGGTGCCGTCGGTATTCAAATTCAAATAGACAAAGGAAAGATTGCAATAAAGGCAGAAAAGACAATTGTGAAGAAAGGCGAGAAAATTTCTTCGGCTGTCGCTGACGTCATGAACAAGCTTAACATCAAACCATTTTCGATAGGATTTATTCCTGTTGCGGCCTTTGATGCTGAAACTGGAAAAATATACATTGACATACAAATAGATAGAGAGAAAACATTAGAAGAATTGAAACAAGCGTTCGGAAGGGCTTTGTCTTTTGCCGTCGGCATAGCATACGTAAATGAAGACACAATAAAATTCTTGCTTGGAAAAGCGGCAGCGCACGGAAAAGCGTTGGAAAAGTTTGAATCGGCGCCGGAGCTAGAGGAAAAAGAAGAAGTTAAGGAAGAATCATCCGAGGAAGTAAAAGAAGAAACGGTTGAAGAAGTTAAGGCAGAAGAAAAATCCGAGAAGAAAGCCGAAGAGGAACATAAAAATAAAGGAGATAAAAATGGAACAAATTAAATGCTTAACCCAGTGCCCTTTGATTAATTATTGCATAGATGGAGTCCGACTCTCGCCAAGAGAAATTTGTGAAGGAGAAAGAAATGGAGATTATGTGAATTGCGCTGGTTATTTATATTATGCAGAAAGAGAACATCAAGTTCATAATCCTGCTATTATCATTCCAGTAACAATGGAATCTTTATTAGAAGAATCAGAAGATAATCAAACTAAATCCGAGGAGGAAAAATAATGGAAAATATATACGCAGCGCTTTTGCTTCACAAACTTGGTAAAGAAGTTAACGAGGAAAACTTGATGAAAGTTGTTACTGCCGCCGGTGTGGTGGTTAGTCCTGAAGAAGAGACCAAAGTCAAGTCGCTTGTCGCAAGTCTTAAAGGTGTGGACATCGAAAAAGAACTTGAAAGTGCGAGCCTAGTTTCAGCAGCTCCTGCAGCAAGTGGTGCTCCCGCAGCAGAGAAGAAAGCAGAGCCAGAAGAAAAGAAAGAAGCAGCAGCAGAAGGTCTTAGCGCGCTCTTCGGATAA
>JAHJUA010000062.1 GCA_018829425.1 Nanobdellota archaeon
AATCCCAATGCTGTTACTGTTTACCAATTCATTTTGCCCCTTAATCGCTTCAACAAGAATAGGAGTCAAGGCACCGTAGTCAAGTCCCGTCGCGTAGAGTTTCTTTTCTCCTGTAACATTGTCTATGTACCAATTTTCAGTATTGTTTGCATTTTCAAATCCGACGACTTCAGGACGATTTACTTGACTTATTAACGTAAGTTTTAAATAGAATCACTTCTAATGAAGTTTATGGAATTGAAAGTAAACATCCCCGAAGAAATAAGAATAATAATCGAAAAAAATAATAATATAGATTGGTCCAGAATTGCCAGAGCAGCAGTGCTTCAAAAAATTCGGGAATTAGATTTCTTGAAAAATTTTAATTCAAAAAGCGAATTTACAGAGAAAGATGCATTGGAATTTGGAAAAAGAGCCAATAAAAAAGTAGCTGAAAAGTACAGGGAAATATAAATGTTGCTAGTTGCAGATGCCAATATTCTGTTTTCGGCATTGATAAGAGATTCAGGAACCGCGGAGTTGATAATATCAGATAAACTTGAATTGATAACTCCTGAATTTGTATTGGTAGAATTTGAGAAGCATAAAAAAGAAATTCTTAAAAAAACTCACAGGTCGGAATCGGATTTTCAGAAATTTATGGTTATTTTAAGGAGCAAGATAGAAATAATTCCTTTGTCGGAACTAAGAAAATTTATTAAAGATGCGGAAAAGATTTCTCCTGATTCCGATGATATCCATTATTTTGCCGCTGCATTAAAATTCAATTGCCCAATTTGGACTCAAGACAAAGAATTAAAAAATCAGGGCAAAATAAAGATTTACAACACTTTAGAATTAATTAAAGAATTGGATTAGTGCATTCTAATCATTTTTCTGTTCTTATTTGCTTTCACTCATCTGATTTTTTATCTCATTAATCTGCGCTTTCAAATTATCAACTTGCGCCTTAAGTTTTTCATTTTCCGCTTTTAATGCTGCGACGCTTGCGTCGGTGCTCTGGATGCTCAAGGTGTTGCCCTCAATGAGAGTTTGTTGTCCCTTGATTGCCTCGACGAGGAATTCTTCCATGACAAAGTTTAAATAGATAATAGGACTAAGGAAATAATGGAAGAAATAGTGATAAAATTTGATATTCCTGCCGAGTTTAAAGATGAATTTAAGAACGCATTAATGAAAGTTGGGGAATCCTTAGTCAGAAATGCAGAATTTTTGATAGCAAAAGAGATTGTTTCAAAATCAGAGCTTTCAGAACAAGATGCGATGAAATTAGCATCAGAAGTGAAAAAATCAGTTTACGAACGATACAAGAAAGATTATCCAACTCTAAAATGAAGTTAGTAGTTGATGCAACTATTCTATTCACTGGACTGATCGGAGTGGGAATTACCAAGGATATTATTTTCTCGGAAGCAGTTGATTTGTACGCTCCGGAATATTTATTTGAGGAATTTGAGAAACACAAGTCTAGGATTAAGACATTATCAAAGATGTCTTCGGGAGAAGTGGAAATGGTTTTGAATAAATTAAGCAGCAAGATTAAATCCGTCCCCAAAAGAAAATTTGAAAAATTTCTCAATCAGGCCAATTCTCTTATCAAGGACAAAAATGACACCCCATATCTGGCTTTAGCTCTTGCAGAAAAAGACATGGCCATCTGGTCCAACGACTTCCACTTCAAAAAACAATCCAAGGTGAAAGTATTCACGACAAAACAATTAGTTAGAAGGATGAAATCATCCAGATATAAATTTTCATACTAATTCCCCGCTCCAAGCGAGCTAAAGGCGAGCAAGTTTCTCAGTTTAAGAGTTAGAATTAATCTGATTCTTTATCTCATCAATCTGCGCCTGCAAATTATTAATCTGGTTTTGCAAGTTCGCGTTTTCTTTCTTCAAAGATTCAACATCAGTATCTTTTTCTGTTTTCAATTCTTTGATACTTTCAACAAGCATAGGAGTCAAAGCACCGTAGTCAAGTCCTGTTGCGTAAAGAGTTTTTTCTCCCGTAGCGCTATCAATGTACCAATTTGAAACGTTGTTTGCATCTTCAAAGCCGACAACTTCTGGAACAATTCTTCCAACTTCTTCTGCGAGGAATCCCATATCGTCGAGAAAGATTTAAATAATACGTCCTATTGAGAAAGACATGGAAGAAATTACATTAAAGATCGATATTCCCAAGGAATTTAAGAAGGAATTTGAATCGGCTCTAACGAGAGTTATCCAGGAAATGGTAAACCGGGTTGAATTTGGAATCGCGGAAGATATTGTTTTGAAAAGCAAATTTGGAGAAGAAGATGCGGATGAAATATCTGAAAAAATTAAATCCTCCATGAGTGAATGAGATTATGCCTGAAGAATTCTTAAAAGTTGTGATGGATTCAAATGTGTTCTTAAGGACGCTGATTTCAGGAGGAGATATTTTAAAATTAGTATTCGACCAAAGATTAAAGTTACTGGCTCCGAAGAAATTAATAGCAGAATTCGAAAAGCATAAGGAAGAGATTTTGTCAAAGTCCAAGCTTCCCAAGCGGAAATTTGATTTGCTGTTATCTCTTGTTCTTAAGAGAATAATCTTTGTTCCCGAGGAAAGCTATAAATCATCTATCCCGCAAGCTGAAAAACTGCTTGAAGGACACAAAAAGGACAGGGAGTTTCTGGCTTTATGTTTATCAGAAAATGTTAAATTCTGGACATATGAGAAAAAATTCTTTAGATTAGAAATCGCAATTTCAACAAGAGAAATATCTAGGGAACTATTCAAGATTTCTGGATAATTTAGTATGCTCTTAGATGCGAGCGGAGCGAGCATTCCCCTTTTCCCCTATATTTTACACTCCGCGCCGTTATTTACTTCCTGCGCTCATCTGAT